>JAJZKY010000704.1 GCA_021803885.1 Planctomycetota bacterium | reverse complement strand
CCGATCTAGCTCAGAGAGCGGCTCAGCTCGCCGCCGCGAAGAAAGCCGCAGCCGAGAAACTCGCCGCCGCAAAAATTGCCGCGCACGAAAAGGCTGTGGAATCACAACTCCTGGCCGAGCAACGAACTCAGGAAATGCAGGCGGAAAAACAACGCCTGGCCCGGGCCGCCCAACTCGCCGCCGCGCAAAAAGCCGCCGCCGCCAAATTACTCGCCGCGCAGCTTGCCGCCCGTAAGCAGGCCCAGGCCGCGCAGGCGGCCGCCGCTCGCCAGAGCGAATCAGCCCGTTTAGCGGCTCAGCAGAAGGCGGAAGCGGCCGCGCTGGCCGCGCGCGAGGCGGCGGAAAAAAAGGCGGTGGCCGCAAAACCAGTCGTTTCCCCACCGCCAACACCCGTGGCCGTCGCGGCGGCGACACCTGTGCCGTCAACCCCAAGGCCCACCGTGGTTCCGGCCACCCAGGCCGCGGCGGTAACTGCGAAAACAGCCGTTTCTTCACCGCCCGCACCCGTGGCTGTCGCAGCGGCGACACCCAAGCCGCCGGCCTCCAGACCCGCCACGGTTCCGGCTGCGCCTGCCGCGCCTGCGGCCGCGACGACTCATCCCGTGACGCTTAGTCGCGCGCAGCTCAATATACAGCGTTCCGCCGCTTTGAGCGTCCTGGCGGACAAGGCCGTTCATGCCGCTCGTTATCATCGGGCGATCGCTCTTTACAGCGACGCCCTGGCGTTGAATCCGCGCAACCAGGCCGCCTCCCTGGGGCTTAAGAACGCCCAAAAGTTCGCCGCCGGCCACGCTCCCGGCCTGCTGGCGCAAACCCTTTATAACCAAGCCATTGAGGCGCAGCGGGTGGTGGTTCTTTTCAACGACGACATGCGCTTGTCGACCCAGGCTATGGAGAAAGACGATTTCGTAACCGCTACGGATCGGGCCAATAATGCCCTGGCTTCGATTGCGGCGGCCCGGCGCCTCTTCCCTCGCTTGCAGTACAAGACCATGAAAGCCCGCGCCCGGCAACAGCTCGCCATGGTTCAGCAGCGCTCCGCGGCGGCCCAGGCCAAACAGCAGGCTCTGCGCCAGAAGGAAATCCAGCAAAGCCAGTTGCAGCTCGAACATCATCTCGCTCTGGAACGCCGGCATCAGGTCAATCAGTTGCTCGGGCAAGCCAACGAGTATCTCAAGCGAATGCAGTACGCCCAGGCTTTGGATACGCTCAACCAGGTGGTGGCGATTGCTCCGACCAATAACTCCGCCCGCTTCATGCGCCGCATGGTCAAGGATCAGATCGAGTACAACAAGTGGAATAAGTACCACAACGAACAGTCGCGTAACCTGCAGATGCAGGAAGTTGAGACCGAACGGGCCTTGATCCCTTATCGCAATCTACTGGTTTATCCCAGCGATTGGCCCGAGCTGAGCCGCATGCGCATGGCGGAACGGCGCAGCACGCGGTCGCCGGTGAATCGGCTGATTCGGCATCGGCTGGCCGCATCGGTCCCCTCGATCATCGTCCACAACCAGCCGTTCTCAGGCGTAGTGGGGCTGCTGCGCAATGAAACCGGCACGAATATTGTGGTCAACTGGAACGCCCTGGCCGCCGCGGGCGTCTCCAAACAGACTCCCATCAGCCTTTCGCTGCGCAACGTGCCGTTCAAGAAGGTTCTTTCCATCGTTCTCCAGCAGGCCCAGGGCGGCGGCGGATCGCGACTCGGTTACAGCATCAGCGAGGGCGTACTGACCATTTCCACGCGGGCGCAGCTTGCGCAGCAGCAGGTGGTCAAGGTTTACGATATTCATGATCTGCTGGTGCAGGCGCCAAACTTCTCCAACGCCCCTTCGTTCAACCTGCAGTCGGCCACGCAGAACACGTCCTCTTCGGTCAGCTCCCAGGGCGGCGGCGGCGCCATGGGAGCCGCCGGCGGCGGGCTCTTCACGGGCTCGGCCAGCACCACGTCGCAGGCGGGCCAGAGCGCCAAGTTGATCAAGAGCATCACCAAGCTCATCACCAGCACCGTTGATCCGGCTTCCTGGACCGTCAATGGCGGGACCATCGGATCGATCAGCGAGCTCAACGGCCAATTCGTCGTCAATCAGACCCCGAACAATCAGACAAAAATATATAATCTTCTGCAACAATTGCGCGAGGCCCGCGCCATTGAAATTTCCATCACGACCCGTTTCCTGGTCGTGGACACCAGCTTCCTGAATGATTTTGGGTTCTCCTGGTCACTGGGCTTCCCTTCCGTGGTGGTGAACAACCCCCCGGGATCGTCGGCCGCACAGAGCGCCTATGGTTCCATGTTCGGCAATGGTATTGGTCCGCTGACCGTTACAAACGGCACGAACTCCATGACGGTGCCCACCCCCACCGGCGTCGGCAACAATATCGCCAAGAATTTCAGCCCCTCCTCAGCGCTCAGTGTCAGCGGCAGTATTCTCTCGAACTATCAGTTGAGTCTGCTGCTCAACGCGGCCCAGGAGAGCGAGCACACCACCAACCTCGAGGCGCCGCGCATCACCCTGTACAATGGGCAGCGCGCCTGGATCGCCGTGACCAACCAGCTTAACTTTATCTCCAGCGTAACCCAGAATATTACCGGCAGCGGTCTGGGCGGAATTCCCTTCATCACCACCACGCTGAACACCTCGACCCTTTCCACCGGTATTGTTCTCAATGTGCAGGCGACCGTTTCGGCTAATCATCGCTATGTCGAGATGACCGTTCAACCCAGCTTATCGACCCTGACCTCCCTTACTTTGTTCAGCATCGCCGGTCAGGCGATATCCGGCTCCACCACACAGGCGATTTCGGGAGGCTTTGTGCAGTTGCCCGCCATTCAGACCACTACCGTCGCCACCACCGTTTCGGTTCCCGACGGCGGCACACTTTTGCTCGGCGGCGAGCGCCTTTCCGGTGAAGAGGAAATTGAAGCGGGAGTTCCCATACTCTCCCAGATTCCCATCATCAACCGGCTCTTTACGAACCGCTCCTATGTTCGCGATAACGGCATCCTGCTGATTTTGATCCGTCCGCGCATCATTATCCAGAAGGAATGGGAAAAGAAGCAGTTCGGCCGCAATTATTAACTTGTATTGCCGCCGAGAATGACTACACTGTTTACAAAGCCGTGACCGAATAAGGGTGCGGAACAAATAACGCGGGTAGGTCTGCGCCGCATTCGCGGCGGGACACTTTCAGCTTCGCCTTCTTTGTAACAACGCGAGTCAGCGTTGTGGTTGTAGTAACCGTTCACGGGCCTGAAGGAAGAAGTGAAGGTGTGGGACGCCCTGCGAAGTGGTTGTTGACGGTCTGATACAGGAATTCAAAGACGCTGCGTTGT
>JAJZKY010000703.1 GCA_021803885.1 Planctomycetota bacterium | reverse complement strand
TAGGGTGGGAGAAAAATGGTTCATTCCAATAAGGCCGGATCGATAATCTACGATGCTTCCTTTTTTGTCCTTATGGCTTTGTTTTTGAGATGAAGGGAAATTCTCATAGATAACGGCATGAAATCTACGTCTCGTGAGCGACGGAAGTAGAACGTAGAAACGCTCCGACAATTGCGACCAATTCATTGGGATCCACGGGTTTTTCCAGATACATGTCCGCCTGTGGCTCGGCGGCATGGAAGGCCTCTGCGCAATACCCAGACACCACCACCACAGGGACCCCGGGACGCGCCTTCGCGGCCAGAAGAATCTCTCGCCCGCTGTCCTCGCCGAGCTTCCAGTCTGTAACCACCGCATCGTAACGCTCCGCCGCCAGCAGTGCGATAGCATCCTCTGCAGAAGAACAAGTGGTCACGATATGACCGACCCGCTCCAAAATTCTTTGTTTCAAAGCAACTGCAGCCGGTTCGTCATCCACGCACAGGATTTTAGCCACAACAATATCTCCTTTCTTCTGGTTCACAAGAGGAGACCTTAAAAAAGGCGGCAAAAGACTTGCCCTGCGTCTACCCAAAACGATCCAATTTATCAGATGATTTTTTCTGCTACCGATTTCGCCTGCGTAAATAGGTGCAAATAATCCGGGCCGCCCGCTTTGGAATCGGTACCGGACATATTGAACCCACCGAACGGATGGGCCCCCACCATGGCCCCCGTACATTTGCGATTGAAGTATAAGTTGCCTACATGGAAATCGCGACGGGCCATGTCAAGTTTTTCTCGCGATGCCGTATAGACCGCACCGGTCAGGCCGTATTCCGTGTTGTTGGCGATTGCAAGAGCATGCTCAAATCCGCGCGAGCGAATCACCGCAAGGATGGGCCCAAAAATTTCTTCCTGTGCCAGCCGCGCATCAGGAGCAACATCGGCAAACACGGTGGCCGCGATGAAGTAGCCCTGTTCTGGCGTTTCGACTGCATGCCCTCCGGCGACCAAGCGACCCTCCCGCTTCCCGATTTCGATATACCGCAACATCGACTCGTAGGCCGATTGATTCACCACCGGCCCGATGTAGGCGTTCGCTGCCGGATTGCCAACCTGCAACTGCTTGGCGCGCTCACGCAAACGGTCGACAAAGATGTCATAAATCTTGTCGTCCACAATCGCGCGCGAACATGCAGAACATTTTTGTCCGCTGAAGCCGAATGCGGACTGTAGGACCCCGGTCACGGCTGCATCCAGATCGCAATCGGCCTCGACAATGATGGAGTCCTTGCCGCCCATTTCGAGAACAGTGCGCTTGATCCAAATTTGGCCCGGTCGCGGTTGCGCGGCGCGAGCATGAATGTCCAACCCAACTTCTTTCGAGCCGGTAAAAGCGATGAAGCGAGTTTTGGGATGCTCCACAAGCGCGTTGCCGAAGGTCGCACCCGATCCCGGACAAAAATTGACGACACCCGGCGGCAGCCCAGCCTCTTCCAGCAGATTGAAAAAGCGCGCCGCGATGGTCGGTGAATCGCTCGAAGGTTTCAACACGACAGTGTTACCCGTGACAACCGCAGCCACGGTCATACCAGCCATAATGGCTAGCGGAAAATTCCACGGCGGAATGACTGCGCCCACTCCCAACGGCAGATACAGCAGTGAATTCCGCTCGCCCGGGTACTGGATCGGCGTGGTCATCGCGGCCAGGCGCAGCGCTTCGCGCGCATAAAATTCCAAAAAATCGATGGTCTCGCCAACGTCCGCGTCCGCTTCGCCCCAGTTCTTGCCAACTTCATACGTCAACCATGCGCAGAAGTCGAACTTGCGCTGGCGAAGCAGCTCTGCTGTACGCAGCAGAAGAGATACCCGCTCTTCGACAGGAGCGATACGCCAGATCTCAAACGCCTCCAGTGCGGCCTGCATGGCAACTTCGGCATGTTCCGCGCCAGCCTTCTGATGCACGCCCACCACCTGCGCTGGGTTCGCCGGATTCAGCGACCGGATCTTGCCTTCGGTGCGAATGCGTCTGCCGCCGATGACCAGGTCATACTCTTGCCCCAGTTGGTCGCCAACTCGTGTCAGCGCCTCCCGCATCGCGCGCGCATTCTGTTCTCGAGAAAAATCGAGAAACGGTTCATTACGAAACTCGCCCTTGGGCATACGGGCAGGAATCACGGTAGAAATTTCCATGGTAGCCATACTGCCCTAGTGTAGACCAGGAGCACATCTTCTTGTCGAAGCGCGGTCAGGATGGTTCCGATACAGCATGGTGAGCGAATGCAAGTCGTTGCGGGTGTTCTACTTTTGCCGGGCCAGATCGCATGCGCGACTGTCGCCAATTGCACATACAGGTTCCCTGTAGAGGCCACACGTATAAAGCCGCATTCAGTATATGCAACTGCCCAGGATGTGAATTAATCTAAAGACAGATTAAACATCCAAATTTGTCGTTGTAAGGCAGCGAGGAAATACCCTCGTTGCCATTCCTCGGATTTTCTACCCGCGGCGCTGGCTTTTTCATGCCATTTCGCGAGGGGTGGATAAGCGAAGGCTTTTTTGCTGCACTCTTTTTCCTGCCTGCACCTTTGCAGTTCTATATCGGGGCGGTCCATCCTGATCGAATGCTTCGGATATCTCGCCTAAGATATCACTTGCACTTGTGTCGTCCGCTGGCGGAAGCACCCGTTGACGACTCTCAGCGGGAACTCATTCCCACGGAGGTTAAATGCAATTCCAGTTATTCCCCCCTCTAGCTATTCTGGCATTTGTGATCAGCGCAGCAGCAGCGACCCCTAACAGCACGACCACCATCCCTTCCCCTGCAACTGAAGCGCAATGTCCGATTTCCCTACAAACATCCATTGGTGCGCTGTCGGAGCCGACCGGGCGTCAGGATCGAATTTCGCTGGACCGCAGGGCGCCTACCGGAGTGCATGTCGATGGCATAACTTCTGGTCCGTACCTCCTCGCCGCTTTAGAGATGGAAGGAAGCCCGTTTGCGGATGCAACCGGGTCGCGCTGTTACCCGGCCCTCAGCCTGAAGACGAGCGCTTTACCTGCCGCCACTGCGGGAAGTCATTATAACGTCGCACTGACTGTGGCTGGAGGCCAGCCGCCCTATAGCTGGAGCCTGGGCCCGTCTTCTCTCCCACATAATTTTTCCGTCAATTCCAGCGGAGATCTGTCGGGTGAGACTTCAAGGGCGGGTACTTACACTTTCAACGTGATTGTGTCCGACGCTTTGAAGAACAACGTAACCGGGGCGCTTACTCTGACCGTCGTATCAAGCACCACAACGCAGCCAAAGCCAACACCATCACCGACGCCAGCTCCATCACCAACTCCGACGCCGACACCAGCTCCATCACCAA
>JAJZKY010000702.1 GCA_021803885.1 Planctomycetota bacterium | reverse complement strand
CACTGTACCAGGATCCAGGGACAACACAGCATCCACAAACTGCTTTTGCCATTTCAAGGGATCAGACATGGTAGGCATCCAAATATGTCTGTGCCTCGTAGGCCTCTGACAAAAGTTCGTCCAGGGACGGAAGGTCAGTATCCCACTCGATCAATGTCGGCAATGGTCTATTTAATACTATCAACGTCTTGGCGTAGAGATCCCATACCTCAGGCCATACGCGCCGACTATGCGTGTCTATGAGGATTTCATGGTCTCCGACATGCTCAACGGAGAATCCAGCCAAATGAATTTCCTGGACGATGTCGCCCTGCAAACGACTCAGGTATTCTTCCGCATCTATGCCCAGATTGCGGCTACAGACGTAGAGATTGTTGACATCCAACAAAATCCCGCAACCGCTCTTGCGCGCAAGCCCATTGAGAAATTCCCACTCGGGCATCTGATCTTCAGTAAACTGAAGATACGCAGACGGGTTCTCCACTAATATCTGGCGTTGCAGAAATTCCTGAGTTTGCATCACGCGATCGGCCATGTAGCACAGCATGTCCTCGGTGTAGGGCACCGGCAAAAGGTCGTGCAGGTAGCGGCCGTCGGCCGATACCCAGCAAACATGGTCGGATACCAGGCCAGGCTCGTAGCGACGGACAAGTTCTCGTACTTTTCGGAGATGCTCGTTACTCAGCGGATCCCCGCTCCCAAGCGAGAGACTGACGCCGTGAAGACTTAGGGGATAGTCGCGACGCACTTGGCCTACGGCGCGGTGGATGGCCCCTCCGGGAACGAAGAGGTTTTCGGTATGCACCTCTACCCAATCAATGGCCGGAGACCGCTCCAGGAAATCCGTGTAGTGTGGCACTCGCAGACCCACGCCGGCGCGCGCGGGAATGTCGGGTGGCGCAAGCAGCATGGGGTGTAAAGCGCACTCCCGCGTCCTCACGATATCGATGTCCATTGCAAACCTCCTCGCCCGATCTCTTCAACGACACTGCGGGGTAATACGCGCGAGCGAAAAAAGGCCAGGGCCGAAGCCCTGGCCCGAACATTACTTGCCAGGAGTCATGCTCCCGTTCACAATCTTCAGACAAACGCCCTTGGGTACACCGAGCCATGCATCGGGATTACCGTTTGTGGTCGAGGATCCGCGCTTGATCCCATTTACCGACATACACTGGTTCTGGTGCGCCCGCGCAATGCCGTAGCACTTGACCCAACCATGGGGTAGCATGCCCGCCGAGGCGATTGTGGAAAATCCAACGCCCGCCATCGCCACCATTCCCGCCATCGCCATCTTCTGCAGCCGTGCCTTGTTGCCGTCTCTAAAGATCGCTCGCATTGCCTATACTCCTATCGTTGTGGGTCATTCCACCATGTGCCCCAGGAAGGGGCGTATTACCAGACACCCCGGCCGGGGTATTCCGGTAAAACTTAAATAGCTTGGTGCTGCGCACGTTTTTGCCGCCAGCCCATCAGGCGACAGATGAAAGCGTCGAGCGACAAAAGGCCCGGTCCGTAAGCCGTCGTGAAAAGCAGAAATATGCCCCAGGGCACCTGGTCCATAATGCCGGCCAACCCCATTTGCGGGTACGACACAACGGTCATGATGTTGTAGAGGAACAGGAACGCCGCCGCGAATCGGCCGGCGAGCCCCAGGGCCAGAAGTATCGGAAAGACGAGCTCGATCCCCGTGCCGATGTAAGCGGCCCATACGGGAGGCAGAACGGGTACATGATACATGTAGCGGAACAGCGCCACCGTAGAAGTCATGCTTTGCCACTTGACCATACCGCCATCCCAAAAAATCTTTGCAACCCAAAGGCGCGCCGCAAGATTGGCGACAGGCGCGGCGTAGCGCTCCAAGAATACCGACGCGCAGCGATAAAAGCGCAGGGCCCGGCGTGTCATGCTCCGCTGATCGCTCACCGCTTACCTCCTCCGGCTACACAAAAATCCGCGGCCGCAGGAACCGCGACCGCTTCCGAGCCTGGCACTCATGCCGGGCGGTATTGTCATGCGCCAGCTTGCTTTCGAGCTCGCGAGATGGAAGCGCGTGCGCGCCACCACTAAGATCGCCATCTCGCGCCGACTAGCACGGTCCAAAGCCCTTATCGCACCACCAATCCGGTCCCCGAGGCCGTCCACCCGCGATATCACCCGAGCGGCATGACGCGTGAGTCCGGCCGGCCCCGAAGGCCCCTGGGCCACGCCGACCCTACTTCCCGCGAATGAGGCTCCCGCCCACGATCTTCTGGCAAATGCCCGTGGGGAGGTACAAGAATGAGTACTTTCCTCCGTTATGGATCGACTGACCGGCGCACGAGTGAGTCGTGGACGCGCAATCGTTCATATGGGCCCGCGCCACGCCGTAGCATTTCACCCAACCCGTCTCGTGGGCGGATGCCAGTGGACTAGTCATCGCCATGCTGGCACCGGCCACGCTCACAAGAACCGCTATCAGTGCACCCCGAAAGATCGGGCGCGCCGTATGGTAGTCCTTCATGCTTCCACCTCCATCCTCCATGAGACTCGCGCTCTTGCGCGTCTCCATGGCATCGTATGTCTGGGTCTGTCTGGAAATATTACAGGTTGCACAAAGAATTCACCCCTTTGTCCTCATCGAGCCCTATGGGAGGAACGAAGCATCCTATCTTAACCATGGCGTTGAACTCGCGTCCGGTGCCACCCATGCATTGCGTGTATGCAGAAATAACGGCCGACAAATCCGGGGCGACTCGCGAGGCAAGTCTGCGACATAAGGGACAGACTATGGCAATAAGGCCACGACCTTGTGGAGCACTAGGCGACAGTACGCAAACTCCGATAAGGTCGCTCTGGAGGTTCGCCAAGGCCATGCGCCGGCGTAACGCGCTTATGTCGGTTTTCCGAAGCCGCGCCCACGTGCGTGCTATCCTATGTCGCCCCCCCGGAGAGCTTTCTTACGACACGCCGCATCATTTTTTTCGATGCCACCGCGCCTTTATATGGGCCCAAGATCTATCTATACTCCCCTTCCCATGGATAAGACTGAAGAGCAACGGCGGCGGGCGGCCATCCAAACTTGGCTCAAGGCTTACGGCACGTCCCTGTACCGTTATGCCTTGGTGCGTGTCGGGCAGCGCGAGATCGCCGAGGACCTTGTGCAAGAAACTCTGCTTGGCGCTCTACGAGCCACTCGACCGCCTGACGGGCGGGCAAGCGAAAAGACCTGGCTTGTAGGGATACTTAAACATAAGATCGCCGATCACCTGAGAAGTCGTCAGCGATCGCCTCTGGATAACAGCGTCGATCCTGGGTTGGACGACGGGGACGACATCGAGGCCGTGATATTCCGGACGGATGGAAGATGGCGGGAGCCTACCAAC
>JAJZKY010000701.1 GCA_021803885.1 Planctomycetota bacterium | reverse complement strand
GGGCGCGCCAGCCTATCAGTTCGCCGGAACTCCGACCACGTTTACGAGCAACAACAATCGCTTTGAGTGGCTACCTTCCGCATCTACGGTGATTGCCAACATAAACAACACCAACTACAGCCTGACGCAGGTGCGCTCGGACTTCGGGCAGGAAGTTAATTCGACGTATCCGTAAGGCGTCTGTCCAGTAATAGGGCACCCGAAAGGGTTGACGCGAGGAGGTCATAGGGAGGGCCAGAGTGGGGACGGATGAGGATCGGCTACTTAAACTGGAAGAGAGGTATGCGGACTTGAATGCAGAGGTTAGAGAGATCAACGCTAAACTCGTTCCTCTGGAACGCGGCGTGCAAAACTTTATCTCATTCCAGAGACGCGGAACAACGTACTTTGACCGTGCGGAGGCGGTTCTGGACGCCAATGAGAAACGGAGACGCATAACTTTGACGTGGGCCAAAATCATCAGCCCGCTCGTCATTGCTATGGTATGTTGGCTTGCATTTGAGTCTTTCACATTCACTGCGGACATGATTAAAATTGATCGACTCTGGCATCAATCTCAACGTGTTCACCCCGGAGCGACTTTTTTCATACCGCAGTCGTTCTCGGCTGTTCCACATGACTCAGCCGGAAATTCTCCGGCCTACACCTACCAGGAATCGAGGTAAACAATGACTGAACCAATTCGTCCCGAAGATGCCATATGGCAACCTGCCCCTTCAGACCCAGGGGCGCCCATTATCCCCACCAGCCCGTCGGCGCCTCAACCGGCAGCAATGGAGGAAGAATCAGCCCCCGAACAAGAAGAAGAAAGCGCATAGGTTGCTCATGAAGGTTGCCCACATCCTCGGCGGCGTGGAAATCTTCCTGCTGGCGGCTGTCCCCGCATGGGTTCAGTCCCCTTCCGGGAAGCGATTTCTTCACGCTCACATCTCAATCGCTGATATCATAGCGTCAGCCTACGTCGGCTTCCGGGCCGTCGATATGGCGCGGCGAATCCAAGCAAACCCTCAATCGCCGGCAGAACCGGCGCAGGAGAATCAGTAATGGCGAACGGTTTTCTATCATTTCTCAAGAAATTCGGCCAAGACATGCTGAAGGTCATTACCTTTGGCGCAATCGCGGCCAGGGACGCAGCGCCGATGATCTCGGCCTTTAACCCTGCGCTAGGCTCTCTTCTTACCGGCTCCGCTACGGCAATCCTGGCGGCTGAAACCGCTGGCGCTTCGGCGGCGGCAAACGCGCCGTCTACGGATACTGGAGCGCAGAAGGCTGCCCTAGCCATCGCGGCGATCACGCCTCTCGCTGAGAGGTTCGCATCAGAGGTGGGTATCAGCAGCCCGACCACGGCCCAGATTACGGCCTTCAATAACGCTTTGGTGGCGGCGCTGAATGCTTTTGGCGTCAACCCTCCAACGACCCAAACGCCGGCCTCATAGGGGACGTATGGAACTGCTCGAAGCGGTGTGCATCGCAACGGTTTTGATCGTGATTACCACTGCGGTAGCAACGGCTCTGGCGGTCACGCTGCTTCGAGACTTGCTTCATTTTCTGGGGAAGCCTCATGAATGATTCTTACATAATAGTCCGCTTTATCTGCTCACATGGATTCATCGGCAGAGCGATCTCAAGCTGGACGAACAGCCTATTCGATCATGTGGAGTTCGGAACTCCTGAGGGTACGTGGATCGGAGCGCACGCTAAGGGAGGCGTCCAAGAAAGATCAGCGGACTATTGCGATCCCTTCCGCGACTACACTTACCGCATTCCGTGCTCGGCAGCCAAGCGGGATGAATTGCTGGCCTGGGCGCGGTCCAAGATCGGTACACGGTACAACTTCCGCGACATCCTTGGGCTTCTCATGCACAACCGAACTTTGACCAATCCTAACCGCTTGATATGCTCTCAGTTCGTGTGCGAAGGTCTTCTTACTGTGTTCGGTGCCAAGCAAGTTCTCAATGTTCTGCCCGATTACACCTATCTGGTTACGCCCGAGATGCTGCACCTCAGCCCCATATTCGTGGGCAATTTGTATTCGAGGAAGGGATGAATATCAGCGCAGCAGGAATCGACTTCATCAAGAGCAATGAGGGTTTCCGAGCCTCGGCATACCCCGACGCAGGTGGCTTCTCCATCGGCTACGGCCACCACATATTGCCGGGTCAGACCTTCCCGCACGAGATCACAGAGCAAGAAGCATCCACGCTGCTCATGGATGATCTCCAGCCGATAGTTCATTGCCTGGACATGAACGTTCCGAAGGATTGCACGCAGAACCAATTCGATGCACTGTGTGATTTCGGATACAACCTTGGCGAAGGTGCATTGCTCCAGATGCTCGGCCACGGATGGAATCAGGTTCCGGAGCAGATGATTCGCTGGGTCCATGTCGGAACTCAGGTTAACGCAGGTTTGGTAGCGAGACGCAAGGAAGAAATATCTATGTTTCAATCCACTTGAAAGGAGTCTCGGAGCCGCTCAAACTGCGCTTCCAGTTCCTTCACCCGCGCCCGCGCCGCATCCCGTTCAGCCTCGGCTTTGCCGCAAATTGCAGATGCTTCGTCTAGATCCTTAATGGCTGACTGCCAGCCTTCCATGGCTTCCTGATAGGCTTGCTTCCATGAAATCATGCTTTCCCTCCTGCGTCTCTCTCCTTCGTCAGTTCATCCAGCCACTCGACAATATGCCGCCCTTCCGTGCCAGCGCAACGCGGGCAGTAGCCGGGCGTATTGCTGATGGTCCTACAGTCAAGATCGCCGCACAACCAGGCGCGGTCCAGCGCAATCTGCTGTACGTCTGCGATGGGGATGCCGTTGATGGTCATGGCTGCTCCTTCCTGATGCGCTCGATCACCCTACGCGGCCAAGCATGGCAATGTGGGCACGTTGCATTCCATTGATTATTCCAAAGTTCGCCGCATCTCCGGCAAAGTTCTTGCCACCACTTGTCTCTGACTACCTGCTCATCCGTAGAGGTAGTTGTTTCGTGGTCTATCACGGTTCCTGTCTCCTCTCCTTCAACCCGCACTGAGCGCACTCGCGCTCCTGCCAGATGAAATAGTCAACCTGCGCCACCACCCGCCATCGGCTCCAGTCATGCAGCCAGTGCCATTGCTTTAGCCATTGAGTGATTCTTAACATTTTTATCCACCTTTCCCAGCGCTAGCGGCTCTGACGAGCGTTGCAGCGTATCTCCAAGCCGCTTCTTCTGATCTCATAGAAAACGAAAGAGAAGGTGCTATTTTCTCGCTGGTGCGCCAGATCCGGAAATAGCCTCCCAAATAGTCACAACATGAGTCTGGGTAAGCGGACCGCACTACCTTCTCATCCGTTAGCTGGGTCATTTCAGCCTCTCATAAGCATCGG
>JAJZKY010000025.1 GCA_021803885.1 Planctomycetota bacterium | reverse complement strand
CGGCAGAGGTTCGGCAGATCCTGGGCTTGGCTGATACTCAAGCGATGCCGGCTTCGACAGCCCAGAGTCTGGAAGAAGCGGAAAAGAAGCATGTACTGGAAGCGCTCCGCGCGTGCGGAGGCAATCGTACGGCGGCGGCCGAACGCCTCAACATTCAGCGCCGCACTCTTTACAAGAAGCTTGATCGCTGGGGCCTGCTGCACGAAGGGCACACCAGTGTGCCCGAAACGCAGGTTTCAAAGCACAATGAGAAATCCTGAACGTGTGTTTTCAGCGCTTTCCGGGATTGCTACTTTGGCATCCAGTTTGCTGCTCTTGAAAGCGAGGCTACGATGACTCGGACTCACTACAAATTCGTCGCCGTGGTTATCATGTTTATCCTGGCTCTGCCCGCGTTGGCGCAGAACCCGGTAGCAGGACAAATATCGGCGGTGAAAGGCAAGGTCAGCCTGATACGTGGTCACAACGTGCCTGTGCGCCTGCATCAACGAGACGAAGTTCAGGCCGGCGATTCGATCCTCACCGATGCCAGGTCGTCGGCAATCATGCGATTACCGGATGGCAGTACTATCCGCATTTTTCCCAATTCTCATGTTGAGTTGCGTTCGGGACACGGCAGATGGAAGGAGTTCCTCCATGTACTGCTGGGTAACGTACGCGTGCAGATCGAGAAGCTAAGCGGCCGCCCGAACCCCAAGGTGATAACTACACCCACCGCAATTATCGCGGTCAGAGGGACTATCTTTGCAGTGGCGGTGGCGCAGAACGGGGACACCCAGGTTGGGGTGGAGAAGGGACTTGTCGCAGTGGCAAGCCAACTTCATCCTGAACAGGAAGTATTGGTTAAGTCTGGGCAGGAAGTCTGGTTGAGAAACGGACAGGAGCTCAGCCAGCCGCAGCGAATGCAGCGGTCAATGCCGGGACTGAAAGGTTCCGGTTCTTCTGGAATCGGCATGCGGGGATTGGGTAGCGGCGGAACGAATCGTCCCGTGGGCAGGGGCAGGCGATGACCATAGATATGGTGAGTTCGAGTCACCAGCCTTAAATCCGACTGGAGGTGAAGTCATGAAAACCCTCATAAAAGGACTACTGGTTGCCGTCGTCCTGACGATTCCGGCCTTGGCACCGGCACAACATCGTGGCGCGGCTGGCAGACGTACGAGCATGGGCAGCGCGCAACGCGATCAGCTTCGAACGCGCGATAGGTTGCGGACGCCAGACCATTTGCGGACCCGCGATCAACTCAAGACAAAGGACCAGTTGCATACCAAAGACCAGCTGAAGACGCGGGATCGGGACAAGCTCCAGACCAAGGATCAGCTGAAGACCAAGGATCAGCTGAAGACCAAGGATCAGCTGAAGACAAAGGATCAGTTGCAGAGTAAGGACCAGCTGAAGACGCAGGATCGGGATCAGCTTAAGGCCAAAGATCAACTGCATACACAGGATCAACTGAGCACCCCGGACCAGCTGAAGACGCAGGATCGGGATCAGCTTAAGGCCAAAGATCAACTGCATACACAGGATCAACTGAGCACCCCGGACCAGCTGAAGACGCGGGATCGGGATTAGCTTAAGGCCAAAGATCAACTGTATACACAGGATCAATTGAGCACCCCGGACCTGCTGAAGACGCCGAATCAGCAGCAAATCCGCAAAGGCCAGAACACAGAACAGGGCCAATCGGTGTTAGCAGGTCCGAACGGCCGCTGGCGCGGGTATCGACGAACAGGTTGCGGTCGGCAGCGGAGCCCAGGTGTTGGCGCATGGTCTCCAGCCGGCTGATGAACTGCGGCATCGGTAACTCGAACTAGCAGACCAGCACGCGGCACGGCCTGGCGACAGGGAACCCGAGGCGGTCCGAGCCCGCCGCCAGGCCAGCGCGAGATTGGTAACCAGCAGCGATTTTCCAACCCTGGGTTCGCCGCCCACAAACAGGATGCCCTGTGCCGGCAACAGGCCGGGCTCGACCAGGCACGGCGCCGGCTCCGGCGACTGCTGTTGCGGCAGCTCGGCCAGGGAAAGGACCGAGGCCGGCGGAGTCTTGTTCATAGTAGCGCCTCGGTGGTGGCATCGAGCAGAGTGCCCTCGTTGACCAGCGACAGCTTGCGCGCCACGGCCAGCCGCAGCGCCGTCATCACCAGCTTGTTGACTTTGCGCGGAATGCCCTTGGTGGCCTGATAGAGCGCCTGACAGGCGGTCTCATCCAGCAATGGCTGGGAAACTCCCGCACTCTTGAACTGGTGGGCGAGATAGGCGTCCAGTTCCTCGCGCGAGAGTCCTTCCAGGTGGTATTGCACGGCAATGCGCTGCCGCAATGGCTCGTGCATCTGCAGCGACAAGGTGCGGCGCAGCAGCGGCTCTCCGGCCAGCAGCAAGGTCAGGTAATGCGAGGAGTCCATGTCGAAGTTGAGCAGCAGTGGCAACTGCTCCAGAGCGGGGTGGCGCAGCAGTTGCGCCTCGTCGCAGATCAGGACGGGATGCAGCTTCTTGCTCTTGTTCAGATGCACGATGGCTTCCGAGATCTGGCGGACCAGATCGCCGCGATAGTGGGCCGACTCCGGATCCGTGAAGTTGTGCTGGTCTTTGGGGTTGGGCTTGGTTGCTCGGAAGCACCTTGCGTGGGGCATGTCCCCCTTCCTTTTCACATTGACGAGGCTCTGATTTCAATTGGTATGCTGGCGTAGGTGCTGACGTCATCGTTATTCGCATTGTTCAGTACTTTCCTGTCTTTCCAGTCATTTATATTCATTAATTTAGAAGAGGTTGTGCCGGTGGCATGGAAGATGTCGCCGGTTTGATCCCGACCAGGTCCGCGATCTTTCAAAGTTGGCCTTTCACCATCGGCTGTCAGGCGCGGTGGCGGAAACCTCAAGTAATTTCGCGTGATTACCATGCAAAGGCTTGATTTGTTACCATGGGCCATGTCGGCAACTCCCCTTTTTGCGCCATTGCTTCGGTAAGATCAAGTCATTAAAGTTGAGCCACGGCCCGGCTCAGCGACATGAAACTGGAGCCCGTGGCACCTTGCAGACGAATATTCACAGGCGAATAGCGAACACATGCAAGAGTTGCGGGCTTGCCTGTCCGGTTAAAAGACAAAGAGCATCAATTGGTTGACGGAGCCGCGTGACCTGTTTATGAAAGCAACTGTCTCTCAAATGACGCGAGAAGCAGGAGTGTCCGTCAACGCTTATTGGGCATATGGCCTTCGCATTCATGCGGAGATTGTTGCTCCAGAGCTTCCGCTCGATCCACGACCAGGCGGAAAGCCAGATGTCATCATCTGCTTACGGCCAGCAGTGCCGCGCATTTCAGAATCTCTTGAAAATGGCTACTACGAGGTTCGGCCGGGTGCCTTTCGACTGGCGGTCCCTCGCGTGGGCCAGTATTTGGTCGAGGAGGGAAAGCGAATTTCGATCGAACCGCAGGCCGGCTCATCACCGGAAGAAATTCGACTGTTCCTGTTGGGTTCGGCCATGGGTGCGCTTCTCTACCAGCGAGGTTTGTTTCCCCTACATGGAAGTGCAATTGAAACGAGATGGGGTGCGATGATTATGGTTGGCGCGCAGGGCATCGGCAAGTCTACGCTCGCGGCCGAGTTTCATCGCAAGGGGTATCGCTTGCTATCGGACGACGTCTGCGCTGTGGAGTCAATTCCCGAGGGATTGCGAGTTCTTCCTGCGCCAGCCCACTTCCGGCTTTGCGCTGATGCTTATGAGCGTCTCGGAACCCCGCAGGGCGCGAGCTTCAACGTAGACAAATTCGTGGTTCCCATGAAGGAAGGCTACTGTTCCGATCCAGCGCCGCTGAAGGCAATTCATATACTCGCCGAACAGGCGAGCGGCGATCCGAATTTTAAGGTGCTTAGCGGGTTTGACCGGGTGCATCGCCTGCTTGAGAATCTATATCGCCCCCAGTACCTGAAGGGCCAAAGCACACAAGGTAATATCATGCGGCTGGCAGGGCAAATTGCGGAGCAGGCGACGATTGTCGAGGTGTCGCGCCAGCGAGATCGGAATACGATCGAAAGGCTGGTCAGTTTCCTGGAATCGGCGTGGGCGGCACGTTTTGGTGCAGATCAGAAAAAGGAAAGGAGCTAGATGCGTCGCTTCAACGCGGGAGACAAATTAATTCGCAACAGCGAGATACTTTCTACGGAACTCGATCAGGAGACGATCCTGATGAGCATCGACGCGGGAGCTTATTACGGTCTTGCCGGAACGGCGCAATGGATTTGGGAGAAGCTGGAGTCGCCCATCACTTATTCAAGTCTTGTAGACGCATTGTTAAAGGAATATGACACCACACCAGAGGCTTGTGCAGCCGACTTGCAGGGATTTCTCGAAGGGATGGAACGCGAAGGCCTGCTGCATGTGGAATGACCTGAAGCGCTTTTCGCGGATTCCTTCAGCACGCAAGCGTCTTCTGTGTGAAGCCCTGGCCTCTCTGGCTGCCGCCCGGATTGTCATGGCTTGCATTCCTTTCCGGCGCATCGCAGCATGGCTGGGAATGTCTGGCGCAGAGAGTTCGGTCGCCGCAACTCCTGAAGAAACTCGCATGGCAGAATTGGTCGGGTGGGCCGTGGAGGTCATGGGTAGGCGTGTGCCCTGGGATGGGCGCTGTCTTGCCCGGGCATTGGCCGCCACGAGTATGCTGCGACGCCGGGGTGTGGAGGGGACTGTCAGCTTTGGAGCGTGCGAGCGGGAGTCGGGTGGCTTTGACGCGCATGCATGGCTGCGTGTTGGGTCAATTATCGTTACCGGCGGACCCGGTTATGAACGCTTCAAAACATTCACAACATTTGCCCGAAGGCGATCATGAGTGGAATATACGGAATTTACCGATATGATGGCGCGCCGGTGGACCCGCAATGGCTGGAGCGGATGAGATTGGCCATGGCTTACTACGGGCCACAGGGCGGAATCTCCAGGATTGACGGGTCTCTGGGCATGGGGCATCTGCTGTTGGAGATCAATCCCGAGGATGCTTTTGAGAGCCAACCGGTCCGTGGAGAGCGCGGCCTTGTCATCAGCGCCGCTCGACTGGACAACCGCGACGCTCTTCTGGAGACCTTTGGCATAGCGGCGCCCGATGCTCCTCGAATCGCAGACGGGCATCTGGTGAGTTTAGCTTTTGAGCGATGGGGTGAGGAACTCTGCTCGCACCTGGAAGGCGCCTGGGCGCTGGCCGCCTGGAACGCTAAGGAGCGCCGGCTCATTCTGGCCAGAGATGTTTTCGGTTTTGAAGCGCTCTACTATTACGCAGGAAGAGGGTTCGTTGCATTCGCATCCAGCATAAAGGCCTTGCTGGCACTCCCGGGGACGGTTAAAGAGCCGGATTTGCTGCGTCTTGCTGAGATTTTGTACGGCTGGCATTTCGATGCAGATTTGACCGCCTACAAGGGGTTTCGATCCGTTGTCGGCGCCCATGTCATGGCTGTCGGATCAGACGGCCATATCCAAGACCGGCGCTTTTGGTCGTATGGGCCCCGTGAGCCGCTCAGGTATCGCCGGGATGAGGAGTACGAGGAAGCGTTTCTGGAACATTACACGCGGGCGGTTCAATGTTGTTTGCGGACCGAAAAGCCCGTGGCAGCGGAACTCTCCGGCGGACGTGATTCAGGCTCGGTGGTTGCGCTGGCCGCTCCGATTCTGGCCAGCCGCGGCCGTGAGCTGACTGCGTTTACCTCAGTTCCTTATTTTTCTCCAGATGGTGCGGGTAAGGAGCGAACCGGCAATGAATGGGACCTGGCGCACGCAACAGCGACAATGGCAGGTGAGAACGTCAGGCACATTCCCCTTGACGCAAGGGACTATCGAATCATTGCAGGCGTGGAATACCATCTCGACATGCACGATGGTCCCGGCCATGCAGCGAGCAACCAATATTGGTGTAAGGCAGTCATGGACGCTTGTTCCGGTAGTGGAGCCGGGGTTCTTCTGGTGGGAAGTCTCGGCAACGCTACGACATCATGGATGGGAAATGGATCGGCAGCCCTGGCTTTTCGCCAGGGAGACTTCGCAACCGCTTTGCGGCTGCTCTTTCAGGGGGAGGCAAATCCCTGGCTGGCGCTCAAACGGCAGGTCCTGAAGCCGATACTGACGCCGGGGCGGCGGCTGCTGCGACAGGTGAGAAGGCCCTTCGAGAGCCCGTGGCGGCACTATTTTGCGCTGAATGCTGAATTCGCCAAGCAGTTGGATATGGACGGGCGAATGCGGGACGCTGGATTTGACCCAACATTCACTCCGAACCCTTTCGTCGATATTCGACAGTACTTCTTCTGGCCTGAGTTTGGAACTACCGCCTGCGCCTGGTCGGATTTAAATGCCTGGCATTCCATGCCTTGCCTGGATCCAACCGCCAATCTTTCCCTGCTCGAATTCCTCTTGCGTGTCCCCGACGATCAGTCCTTCCGTAACGGCGAAGGCAGCTTTCTGATTAAGCGCGCTCTCCGTGGCCGAATGCCTGATCCAGTGCTCTACTCACGCCGAAAGGGGCTGCAAGCCGCGGATCTGGGCCATCGGATCATCCGTGAAAAGGCGGAATTTCGCGAGTGTCTTCGCTCTCTGGAGTCGATCCCCGAGGCCGCTGCTATTCTCGACTTGCCGCTTCTGCACAGAAGCCTCGCGGAGATACTCAAGGAAGTGAATCCTCGAACCACCGCGAACGCGGTAAATTTTCTTATTCGTGGCATCGGTGTGGGAGTCTTTCTGCGCCGCGTGGCCGAATCCAGCGCGTAGGGTCGTTAGCAACATGCTCAGAAGCCAAATCGCCCAATTCTTCCGCCAGTTGCCAGCGGGAAGGCGCGCCCTGGCCCTGATTTGGCGCTCTGCGAAGTGGTGGACGATCGCATGGGCAATCCTGCTGATCATCCAGGGCCTGATCCCGGCTAGCCAGGCTTTGCTGCTGAGAAGCCTGGTGAATGGGTTCGTCGCTTCGCGGCATTGGGCCGTGATCTTGCCTCCGGCTCTCGGAATTGTTGGCATTTGGGTGCTCGCACAACTTCTCAGCAGTGCCTTGACCTGGGTCCGGGCGGTGCAGGCCGAGCAAGTTCAGGACGAGGTCCATCGGCTCATCCACGACCATGCACTGCGTCTTGACCTGGCTTTCTTCGATCGCTCAGAGTCTTACGATCAGCTCTACCGGGCCCAGGTCGATGCCATCTCGCAGCCTCTTCAACTGCTCGAAAACTTTGGCGGGCTGGTGCAGAACGGCATGAGCTTTCTGGCCCTCGCCGCGATTCTCTGGTCATACGCCGCGTGGCTGCCCATCCTCATGGTGCTCACGGCAGCCCCCGGCCTGCTTCTGGTTGCTCGGCACATTCTCAAGGAACACCGCTGGCACCTGGAGCATACCGTCGAGGAACGCCGCGCACGCTACATGGACTGGCTGATTACCGACCAGAGCGCGGCTGCCGAATTGCGCCTCTTCAATCTGGGAACTTTCCACCGCAATGCCTTTGAAATCCTGCGAACGAGCCTGCGAGAAGGAAAATTGCGGCTCGTGCGGAAAGGAGCAGGAATCGAACTGGGAGGTGGCCTGCTGGCCTGGGCCGGCAGCTTTGTCGGTCTCGGCTGGGTGCTTCGTCAGACGATCCTGGGAAAAATCAAACTCGGCGGATTGCTGCTCTGTTTCCAGGCGTTCCAGCAATGCCAGTCGTTGCTCAGGTCCATGCTGACAGGCGCCGGCAAGGTTTACAAGAGCCTGCTCTTTGTTGACAACCTGGAGGAGTTCTTGAAGGTCGAACCGGAACATCGCCCCGGCCAGCCCGGCGAGCACTCGCTGCCCGTCAAGAACTCGATTCGCTTCGAACACGTCAGTTTCTCTTACCCCGGCGGGTACAACCGGGCCCTCGACGGCTTCAACCTTGAGATTCCAAGTGGAAAGATCACAGCTCTGGTCGGGCATAATGGCGCCGGCAAAAGCACGCTCGTCAAGCTCTTATGCCGCTTTTATGACCCGAATGAAGGGCGGATTCTTATCGATGGCGTGGACCTGCGAGCGTTCGACCAGGAAACTTTACGCAGCGGCATCGCCGTTCTCTTTCAGGAGCCCGTTCATTACCATGCTTCGGTTCATGAGAATATCGCCTTTGGCGACGTTACGAGACTTAGGGACCAGGCACGCGCGAGGGAAGCGGCGCACTACGCCGGAGCACTGGAGCCGATCATGCGTCTTGACGCCGGCTTCGAGACCGTCCTGGGTAAGTGGTTTGGGCATACAGAACTCAGTGGAGGCGAATGGCAACGGATCGCTCTGGCCCGTGCTTTCTTCCGCCAGGCTTCGCTCGTCATCCTCGATGAACCGACAAGTGCCATGGACTCCTGGGCCGAACAGGACTGGCTCGCCCGTTTTCGCGCTCTTGCCGACGGCAAAACGGCGCTGATGATCACGCACCGGTTCACGACGGCGATGCACGCTGACATCATTCACGTTATGGACATGGGACGCGTAATAGAGTCGGGAACGCACGCACAACTTATCGCCCTTGGCCAAGAGTATGCTACTTCCTGGGCAGCACAGATGCGCGAAGTCGATGCAGGAGACCGGGAGGGCATCAGATGAGCGGGCCTGAGAATGCGAGCGCTGCTTTCCGCTTGATGATCGCCACTTCCTGGCTGGCGCCGGATGCGTGGCAGGAGAATCAGGAGAAAGCCATCCGGACAGCCATCGAGGCTCGCCCCGACTGGACAGAGTATCTCCGTCTCATTGACCGGCACGGAACCCCGGGCGTGAGTTGGGCTTCCCTTTGCCGAATTGCAGGAATTGAAATTCCGGGACCCGCCGCGCAGCAATTGCGCGAGCGAAGCGACACTTGCCGGAGACAGGCTGTCCATCTTGCCCTCATCCTGGCCGGCGTCCTGCAACGCCTCCAGGACGCTGGAATACTTGCGATGCCGCTCAAGGGTCCGACTCTTTCTCTCGACCTTTACGGAGACGTCGGCCTGCGCTTCTCCCGCGATCTGGATGTGGAGGTGCCAAAAGGGGATCTTGAAAAGGCGCAGGCATGTCTTCAGAGCGGAGGCTGGAAGCTGGAATCGACCTTCTTTCCCATGAGCCCTCGTCAATGGGAGAGTTTTCTTGGGCACGAACAGCACGTCAATTTTGTGGACGCCCGCACCGGGTCCCTGCTGGAAGTTCACTGGCGCATGCAATGGGAGACCACGGCTGCCACGGAAGCGCGATGGGCCAGAAGCATTCCCGTCCACTGGCAACGATATAAGATCCGGGCGATGCACCCTGGTGACAATGCTCTCTACCTGTGCCGGCATGGCGGCCAGCATGTCTGGTTTCGCGCCAAATGGCTCGGGGACCTGGCCCGTGCTCACTCATTGGGGCTCCTGGATTGGGAGGCATCTTTCGAGACAGCAAGGAATTTGGGCCAGGGGAGGGTCTTGTTGGCAGGATTGGGCCTCTTGCGCGAACTCTACGGCCTTCCACTGCCCGATCTGCCCGAGTCCGCCTGGAGGGGGTGGGCACCGGTTCTGGTCGAGATGCCAGTCCGGGCCCTCATGGATCCTGCTGAGCCGGCCAGTCGAGTAGGTCCGGCAAAACTCCGCAACCGGATGCGCCTGAGCCGCTACGAGCGGCTGTTGAGGCCTCTGAAATCCCACTGGAGCAGTTTCTCCGATCTGTTGTACAGCCGCGAGGATTACAGAACGCTGACGCTTCCGGACCGGTTCTTCTGGGGCTACGCGCTCATCCGGCCCTTCCTGTGGCTGTGGAGATGGATCAAGCGAGCTTTCGACTTCTTCGCCCCAAAGACCTGGAAATCATCCCGGATCCAATGATGAAGCAGAGCTTGGAAGTGCTGAAGAAGAGACGCCCAGCCCAAAATTGTGAAACTAAGGTAACTTATTCGTGTATTACCATATTGCTTATTATGCAAACGCAAGTTACTATTCTATTGGTAACTGTAAGTTATCCCCTCGTAGGAGGCCCTCCCCCATTATGTCTAGCATTTCTGAGTCCAAAGTGGACGCCACAGTGGAATCCAAGGATGTTCATGCCAAGAAAGAATGGGTTGCACCGCAGTTGAAAAAAATCAGCATTGAACAGCTAACGGCCATCAATGCAAATCCTGTCGGCAGCGACGGTCAGGCATCCATGAGCTAGCGATGATTTGCAGATCTTCGGCGGATGGAGAGCAGAATGACTGCTCAAATTCGTCAGCGATCACTGTTGTGCGGTTGCGGCATTAAGCTTCTGGAACCGTTAAATCTGACATGATAGTGTGTCTATAATTTTGGGAAAGCATCCTGTAGCCGTCACTATAATTCCATCGGCCGGTTGTCATTCTTCTGATAAGTAAGGTGTTCGGCATCGCCCACTGTGGCTGTGGAGAGGGGTGAAACGGGGCGTCTGCTGCTTGATCCCGAAGGCTCAAAAGTTACCACGGAGCCAATCACAAGAGTACTGGGGTGACTCAAAGAACGCGTCCAGCAGGGAGCTGGTGGCACGGAAGTACTATATCTCTTGCATAGTTACAGCTTGCATTTCCGATGTGGCTTGGGTAGTATTCAATCCGTAGCAGTCAAATCACCTCCCCTTATTAATCACTCATCCCAGGAGGGCACAGATGTCTAGTATCTTTGAAAGCCAGATCGAATCCAAGAATGTTCATGCCAAGAAAGAATGGGCTGTGCCGCAGTTCAAGAAAATCAGCCTTGAAGAGATCACGGCGGGCAACCAACTCCCTGGCAATCTCGACGGGCATTCAAACATGAGTTAGCGATTCATCGCACGCGCAGGTCTTCGGCGGAAGAAGAGCAGCTTCGGCTCTGGGATGATTCTGGAAGACCTGCCGGCCCACCGCACAAGTGGCACCCGCGAATTCGAAAATCTGTCACATCGGAGTGCACATGGGCGGTGGGAAGTTGTGTATGGCCAGCAAGATGGGTGTGTGCTGCGACAATGCACCTCCTGATGCGCCATAAGATTTTCCTGGAGTATTGAACAGGCCCGCAGGTTAGCGATTTCTCAAATCAGGCCGGGGGCAATCGGTTGTCCGCAGAAAGACAATGGGATTTGCCCGGTGAGCGCCTTCTAACATTGGCAATATGCAATAACATGCCTCAGCGTCGTCCTGACTGCACAAGTTCGTGTGTGGCAGCACAATGAAGTATCGCCCAAGCCCGCCGCTCCAGCTCGTTCGCCGCTTTCTTCGCTCTATCGACAATTACGGTGTTCGTCTTGCGTTGGTCCATGCTTACCAGCGCCTTTATCGCTCTTTAAAGAGTCATGGTTTCAGCGGCACCTTCGAACGGGCATTCGTGAGGGCTCCTGCAGTGCCGCACATTGATCAGCTGCGACAACCTCATCCCTTTGATCTGCTTCATGGCACGGACACGGGCGGCAGATATTCAGCGGCTGATCTCGACTCAGTTTCCCTCTCGTCGCTCTATGCTACCGGCTATCTTGGCATTCCACCGTCCACGCTGCGTTCCGCCCTCGCCGCATTGCCTGTAAACCACGAGGACTTTTCCTTCGTGGACATCGGCTGCGGCAAAGGCCGCGCGCTTTTCGTGGCGGCGGAGTTCCCGTTCCGGCGCTTGTTCGGCGTGGAGATTGCGAGCAAGCTTTGCGAAGTGGCATGGGCGAACGCGGCTCGTAATCCGGCGTGGGAAAAGCGGGTTTCCATAGCCAATCAGGATGCAAAGTCGTTCGTTTTCCCTGATGGTCCACTCGTGCTTTTCTTCTACTACCCCTTTTATTCACGTGTTCTGCGGCGCGTATTGGCCAATGTGGGGCGTGAGCTGCGTCAGTCTCCGCGTCCGTTTTATCTTCTCCATGGCCACCTTTATGTGAATGCATCGGATTCGAGCGCAGAACATGTCGATATCCGGACCTATCGAAAGGTCATGCAATCCTTTCCGTATTTTCGGGAAGTTTCGGATGCAGTGTATCCTCTTTCCGCCGCGGATGCCGCCGCGGAACCGTCCGGCATCACGATGAACCGTTTTCTCCTTTATTCCGCCGGCGTCACGGCCTGAAATCAATTCCGTGGCAGAATCGGCAGACAACTTTCGGGATGCACCCAGCACGCCCGCACCCGTTCTCTGGAGCAGTGAATGATGCTGACAACGGAACGAGGAGACCAAGCGAACGGGGATAACGTACGATTTCTTTCGCACATTTGATTTGCCATGAGCCGTAGACGGTTGGTACAAGCAGGGGGAGCGAGACCTCCGAGGCGGGTACGACATGGAGCCAACGATGACGGTGGAAGGCATTGTGAACGGGGGGTAAGTCTGTTTCCGGGCCCGTGGTTCAGATCGACGAGGGTCGCATCCAGGCCCACTCGGACGAGGGGGTTCGTTCAACGGTCGAAGAGACACTGAACGCGTTGCTGGATGCGGAGGCCGACCGGCTATGCGGGGCCAAGAAGTACGAACGCACCGAGGGCCGCAAGGACACGCGGGCTGGCAGCTATGATCGCAAGCTCGGTACCAAGGCCGGTGCAGTAACGCTGACCGTGCCGAAGCTGCGCACGCTGCCTTTTGAGACAGCGATCATTGAGCGCTACCGGCGGCGCGAGTCTTCCGTGGAAGAGGCGCTCATCGAGATGTACCTGGCAGGCGTCAGCGTACGGCGCGTCGAAGATATCACGCAGGCACTGGGGGGGCGCGCGTCTCGGCATCCGCGGTCAGTGCGCTCAACCAGAAGATCTACGGCAAGATCGATGAGTGGCGCGAGCGCCGTATATTCTGCAAAAATCCGGCTGCCGCATCGATTCCACTTCAGCGGTATCCGGATAGGAGTCCTGGTGACATATCGAGATGATTAGGCTACATTCTTGTAGCAGTGCCTGGATTGCCACCCGGTTTAGCGGAGATTCGCTCATGCGCCTTGTCCGGCAGGCAGGGCGGATCGGTTCACGTGCGATATCCCGCCGCAAGGAGCTACCGTTATGACAGATCGCGCCAGTAATTCGCCTCAACCGGAGCCGCCCGCGCCGGCCGGCGCAACGGAGCGGCAGCCCCGCCGCCGCATTCGCGTACTGGGCGTTCCGCTCGACATGGGCGCCAGCCGCCGCGGCGTCGACATGGGACCATCGGCCATGCGCGTGGCCGGTCTCCAGGCTCGCCTTGAGGCGCTCGGCCACCATGTCACTGACGGCGGCAACATTCGCGTTGAGGTGCCTGAGACACGCGCCTCCGGCGACCGCAACGCCCACTATTTGGCCGAGATCGCAGAAACCTGCGCCCACACTGCGGACGCAGTCCTCAAGACGCTCGAGGACGGTGTGATTCCGCTGATCCTGGGTGGCGATCATTCGCTGGCGGCCGGTTCGGTCTCCGGAGTGGCCGAGTTCTACCGCCGGCGCAACCAGAAGATCGGCCTGATCTGGCTCGACGCTCACCCCGATATCAACACGCCCCAGACCTCGCCCTCAGGCAATGTTCACGGCATGCCGCTGGCGGCCCTGCTCGGCCTGGGGCCACAGCCGCTGGCGGGCCTGTTTGGCTACGCGCCCAAAGTTGCGGCGGAAAATACCGCGATCCTTGGTGTCCGCAATATCGATCCGGCCGAGCGGGAAAACCTGCGTCGCGCCGGCCTTACGCACATCTACACCATGCGCGACATTGACGAGCGCGGCATGAGGGCGGTGATGGAAGAAGCGTTGCGCGCCGCTGCCAGTGGCACAGCCGGCTATCATGTCTCGCTCGACATGGACTGGATCGATCCGGAGGATGCGCCCGGCGTCGGTACGCCCGTTCGTGGCGGAGCCACCTACCGCGAAGCCCATCTGGCCATGGAGATCGCTGCCGATCACGGCCAGATGCTGAGCCTCGAAATCGTCGAAGTCAATCCCGTTATCGATGAGCACAACCGCACCGCCGATCTCGCCGTTGAGCTTGCCTGCTCCGCCTTCGGAAAGAAGATTTTGTAGACGCCGGGCGACATCTGTGCCTCGATGACACAAATGACGACTCAAAATTGAGGCAGGTGGCTGCGGGGATGCCGCAAATGATTGATTTTATGGTGGAGCTGAGCGGGATCGAACCGCTGACCTCCTCGTTGCGAACGAGGCGCTCTCCCAGCTGAGCTACAGCCCCACGACTTCCTTATCTTATCAGAAGCAAAGGGTTCGCAGGCCCATCCCGGCGCAACCGTTCTGCGCCTTCATCTGCGTGCCCGCACACTTCCAGAAACGCAAATGCGAACCCGGCAATTGCGCGGTTTTTCGCAGTTCAGCATTCCAGCATGGCCGTTGCCCGAGCGCCTCGATGACGCCATGCCCGGTCAAGCAGCGCCCAGCAGCCGCGCCGGCAGGAAGATGATGGCGCGCACAAACGCCAGCACGCCACCTACGGCAATGCCCAGCAGCCGGAACGGTAGCAGAACCAGCCACACCAGCGGATACAGCACCAGCGCCGTCAGCGCCAGCGGCCAGCACAACACCAGCAGAATGCACCATAGCAGAAACTTGATCATGGTCTGAGCGCCTCGTCGCACACGCTCACCCTCTGCCTGAGCGTTCCGCTTGCATCATACGTCCGTTCGCCTCCGCCGGTTCCCGACTTTCAACGATTTTTCGGGCCAAACCGGGCCTCGAATGCCCGAAACCGCTTTTCCAGCTCCCACTGTTCCGCCGCCTTCTGGCTGCCGGCCAGGAATGCCTTACAGGCAGCCGTCGGCCAGCTGCCGCCCAGTGCCTGTCCCTGGCACGCCGCCACCGGCAGGCTGAAGTTGTCCGGCCGCGCCCACAGGCTCGCGCCCGGCAAAAAGGCGTGCTCAAGGCTGGTCCGCGCCAGCTCCTTCATATCCGCATAGCTCAGGTGGTACTCCCGCGCTGCCATCACATACTCGTGTGTCAGGTCGATGCGGCTCACGCCCTCGTCGTCGGTCGAAAGCGCTACCGGCACATGCGCTGCCCGGTAGATCGGAAACGGGTGCTCGTCGCCCTTGATGCCCAGGATCACCGCATTCGACGTCAGGTTGATCTCTACCATCACGTGCCGCGCGGCCATCTCCCGCAGCAGTTGCCAAGGATGGTCTTCATACATGATGTCCACCCCGTGCCCAATCCGCTCCGCGTGGCCCAACTCCACGGCCTGCCTGATGTGGAAGCGCAGCCCCGACGGCGGCACCATTCCCGGCGCCAGTTCGCCGGCGTGCAACGTAATGTGCACCTGCTGCGGG
>JAJZKY010000700.1 GCA_021803885.1 Planctomycetota bacterium | reverse complement strand
CACCGGGGAGTTCAACCGCTGATGAGGCACCCGCACCGGCATCCATGGGACGACAGGAGGCGCTGGCGAAGTATGCCGTTGATCTCACCGCCCGTGCTGCATCAGGGGCGCTGGATCCCATCGTCGGGCGGGATGAGGAGATTCGACAGGTTATTGATATCCTGATGCGCCGCCGACAGAACAATCCGATCCTTACAGGTGAAGCGGGTGTGGGAAAAACCGCTGTGGTCGAGGGTTTTGCTCAGCGCGTCGCCACCGGGGATGTGCCGCCTGCCTTGCGTGATGTCTCGGTCCGCACGCTCGATATCGGCCTGCTTCAGGCCGGGGCCAGTATGAAGGGGGAATTTGAACAGCGCCTCCGGCAGGTGATTGAAGAGGTTCAGGCTTCGCCCAAACCGATTATTCTCTTTATTGATGAGGCTCATACACTCATCGGTGCGGGTGGGTCCGCCGGAACCGGTGACGCCGCCAATCTCCTCAAGCCGGCACTGGCCCGCGGTACGCTCCGCACCATCGCCGCCACCACCTGGGACGAATATAAAAAACATATTGAAAAAGACCCCGCGCTCACCCGGCGATTTCAGGTGGTGAAAGTGGAGGAACCGTCCGAGTACAAGGCGATTTTAATGCTCCGCGGTCTGGTCTCTCCGCTTGAAAAGCATCACCGCGTCCAGATATTGGACGAAGCGATTGAGGCCGCCGTACGGCTTTCGCATCGTTATATTCCCGCCCGACAATTACCCGATAAGGCGGTCAGCCTCATTGATACAGCGGCGGCGCGTGTGGCCGTAAGTCAGAACGCCGTTCCCGCTCAGCTTGAGGATACCCGTCGCACCGTCGAGGCGCTCGAAGTGGAGCGGACGATCCTCACCCGGGAAAGCCATGTCGGTGTGGATCATTCGGCCCGTCTGGCGGAACTGACGGAGAAACTTGATCAGCAAAATAAACGGCTCACCGAGCTTGAAGACCGCTGGAAAAAGGAAAAAGAACTCGTGAGCCGAATCCTGGAATTGCGACATCAACTGCGGGCCGCCGGTGAAAAACTGGATCAGCCAACGGTTGGCGCCGCCGACGGAGGACGAACTTCCGCTTCTCCCTCTGGAATCGCCGCCGCCGAATCAGAATCAAAGGCAGCAGGCGATGGGATCGCCGTCCTCTCCGATGCTGATCGCACAGCCCGCCTTGCCGAACTCTCCCAGTTAAATGGTGAACTGGCAACCCGTCAGGGCGAAACACCGCTGATCTTTCCCACCGTCGATCAACAGGCCGTTGCGTCGGTCGTGGCGGACTGGACCGGCATCCCCGTAGGGCGAATGGTGAAGGATGAAATCCAGCAGGTTCTTAATCTGGTGGACATCCTTGAAAAACGTGTGATCGGGCAGCGACCGGCATTGGAACAGATTACGCGGCGTATTCAGGCATCGCGCGCGCGGCTTGATAATCCCAACCGACCCATCGGCGTCTTTATGCTGGCAGGGCCCTCAGGTGTCGGCAAAACCGAAACCGCCCTGGCTCTGGCGGAAAGTCTTTATGGCGGCGAACACAATCTCATCGCCATCAACATGAGCGAATTTCAGGAAGCCCATACCGTGAGCACGCTCAAGGGATCGCCGCCCGGCTACGTCGGCTACGGCGAAGGAGGTGTGCTGACCGAGGCGGTGCGCCGCCGCCCCTATTCCGTCGTTCTGCTCGATGAAGTGGAAAAAGCCCACCGTGACGTGCATGAGATATTTTTTCAGGTATTTGACAAAGGATGGATGGAGGATGGCGAAGGGCGACTCATCGATTTCAAGAATACCATTATTATTTTGACGACCAACGCCGCGCAGGACACCGTTGTCAACATGTGCAAAGACCCCGAACTCATGCCGGATCATGAATCACTGGAAAAGGCACTTCGCGGTCCGCTCATCAAGGTGTTCCCCGATGCCCTGCTCAATCGACTTCTCGTGATACCGTATTATCCGATTACGCCTGCGGTGCTGCGCCAGATCATTCATCTGCAGCTTTCCAGAGTCAGGCACCGGGTGCAGGAAGTGCATAAGGTTGAGATGACCTATCATGACGCCGTACCGGAACTCATCGCGCGCCGCTGCACGGAACTTGAACGCGGTGCGCGGATGATTGACGCCATGATCACCAATCAGATGCTGCCCGACATCGGCCGAGAGATCCTCAACCGCCTGATGCGGCAGGAGACGATCCGAAGCATCCATGTTAAGGTGAAAGATGAGCATTTTGATTACGAATTTGCCGTCCATGGGGACGGGGTGCGATCCGGCTCGTAAAAATGTTATGATCTCCTGAACGGGGAAGGAGTTGACGCTCATGAGCTACGATCAGAATAAATGGCCACTGGCGCTGGATACCGCCTTGGGCGCCAATGCGTGGGCGGTGGTGTCCATTCATGGAACCGAGGCGCTTTCCAACATGTTTGTGTACCGGGTTGATGCGCTGCTGATGACGGCAACTCAAAACGTCGCCGCCGCGCTGCTCGGCAAAGCCGTTACGATTCGGATCGGTCTGCCGGGGGCGGCGGGCCCGGGTCTTCCCCCCGCTCTGCGCGGCGGTATTGTCGTCAACTGCACCCGCATCACCGACGCGAACCGATCCAATCTCTTCCGGTTGGTCATCATGCCGTGGACCTGGCTGCTCACCCGCGGCAGCAACTGCCGAATATTTCAGTCGACAACCGCACCGGATATTATTAAAACTACATTTAATACGCTCGGCTTTTCGGCGTTTAATCAGTCACTGCAGGCCACCTATCCGTCTCTGGATTACTGCGTTCAGTACCGCGAAACCTACTTCAATTTTGTATCCCGCCTGATGGAATTCAATGGAATCTTCTATTTTTACACCCACACCAATGGAAGCCATGTCATGCAGTTGGCCGACAGCAACAGCGCCTGCCCCGCCGTTGCCGGAGACGCCGAGATTCCCTTCGGCCGTTATGCCCGCAGCAAAGCAGCCGGTATCCACCAATGGGATACACAGCATGAAATCCAGCCCGGCCTCTTCACCTGTTCCGATTTCAACTACATGCAGCCGACACAGAATCAAACCGGCAAGGTGAGCAATTCAACCGGGGCGACCCAGGCAAATCTGGAGATATTCGATTTTCCCGGCGGCTTTACCGATTCTTCCACGGCCTCCACTGTGGCCTCCATCCGGATGCAGGAACGGCAGAGCGAATATGAAATCTGCAGCGGCACGACGGGAAACTGGAATGTCATCGCCGGAGCCACATTCACGCTCACCGGACATCCAAATTCCGCATTGAATAAAAAATATCTCATCACCGGCGTCGAATTTGAAGCCTCGCAAGGCGAGCCGCTGGCGGCCACCGGCCAATCAGCCGCCGGC
>JAJZKY010000699.1 GCA_021803885.1 Planctomycetota bacterium | reverse complement strand
GCTGGCACTGCATTCGGGCCGGCTGGCGCGCGCGGAAAAGCTGGCGAATGAGATCATCCAACGCTATCCGAAGAACACAAATGCCGCGGCACGGGCGTACTCGGTGCTGGGACGGACACTGCTGAAGGAGCACAAGAGCGCCGATGCGCGCAAGGCGCTGGAGAAGGCGGTGGCGCTGAATTCCGACTTCCAGAATGGGTACAACCTGGCGGTAGCGTGTCTCGACCTTGAAGACGCGAAGTGCGCGGAGAAGGTCTTCAGCCAGTTGGAGGCGGGCTACGGAGACAAGGCAATCCTGCATATGCTCTTTGGCCAGGCTTACATGGATTCGGATTTTCAGGCCAAGGCCGTGGGTGAGTTCCAGCAAGCGGTTGCAGAGGATCCCAAGATGCCGGGGGCGCACTATTCGCTGGCGGCGGCGTACCTGGTGAGCGGGCAGAATGTTCCGGCGGCAGAGGCGCAACTGCGGCAGGAGATTGCGATGTTTCCGAAGGAGGCGATGGCGCATGCGGCGCTGGGCCACCTGGAGGCTGGGCAGCAGAACTACGCGGCGGCGGAGAAGGAATTACTGACGGCAGCGGCGCTGGATCCGAAGGACGCGGACACATTCTTTTACCTGGGGCAGCTGTACGCGACGATGCATGAGACTGCGAAGGCCGAGGCGGCGCTGCGCAAGTCGATTGCGCTTACGACGGATATCACGCACAACCACGATCAGGTGCAGAAGGCGCATTATCTGCTGGGGCGGTTGCTGCTGCAGTCGGGCGATCGAGCGGCGGCGCAGAAGCAGCTGGCGATTTCGCAGTCGATGATGAACCAGAATCTGTCGCGTGCGCGGGAACAGCTGGCGAATTACTACGATCAGGGCTCGGGCGGCGCGGGAAACACGAAAGCTCCGGTGGTGAAGACCGCAGTGATGGAAACGAAGGCGAGCGAGGAGGCGGCGCAGGCCGCGGCAGGATTCGCAACGCGGATGAGGCCGGTGATTGCCAACAGCTACAACAGCCTGGGGGCGATTGCCGGGATGCAGGGCGATGTGGAATCAGCCTACGAGTACTTCAGCCAGGCGAAGCGATGGGATCCTGTCATGCCGGGGCTGGATGAAAACCTGGGCCGGGCGGCATTTTCCTCCTACCACTTTGGCGCGGCCATCGCCCCGCTGACGGATTACGTGAGCCTGCACCCAAATGATGAGACGATGCGGGCGGCGCTGGGCGTGAGCTTCTACATGACGAATGACTACGCCAGGGCCAAAGCTGCGCTGCAACCGGTCATGCAGAGCGGGAAGATAACGGACGAAGTTGCGTATATTTATGCCGAATGCCAACTGAAGACCGGGCAAACGGCGGAAGGCATTGCCGGGTTGAAGGCGCTGGCCGCGAAGCTGCCGCAGGAGGAGAATCCGCGGCTGGCGCTGGGCGAAGCGTATGCGGCGGAGGGTGACACCTCTCATGCCATCGAAGAGCTGCGGGTAGCGGAGAAGCTCAACGAGAAGGATCCGCAGGTGCATCTGGATCTTGCCAAGGCCTACGAAAAAGCCGGCCAGCAGCAGGCCGCAGCGCGGGAGACGCAGCAGTATCAATCACTCGCAGGCAAGAGTAGCGGCGGCAAGAAGTAGCAGGCTCTCGAGCATTTCCCCTATTCCTGTGAACCTTCTGAAATGAACCAAGCGCAGCTTTTCTTAACGGAAAAGCTGCGTTGAGATTCTCTCTTCGGTCGATACCAATAGGGCAAATGCTCTAATAGGCCTGCAAGGGCTCGATGGGCAGACGGACCTGGAAGCAGGTGGAGCCGGGTTCGGACTGTACGCTTACGGAGCCGCGATGGCGGCGCACGATGCGCTGGACGGTGTCGAGGCCGAGGCCAAGGCCCTCGCCGGGCGGCTTGGTGGTGAAGAATGGCTCGAAGATGCGGTCCTGAATGGCGGCGGGAATGCCGGGGCCGTCGTCCCATATCTCAATGACGAGCATCTCTCCGGCCTGCCTGACGCTGAGGACGATTTGCCCCTTGCCTTCGGTAGCATCGAGGGCGTTTTCCAGGATAGCGGTCCAGACCTGATTGAGCTCGCTGCCGTATGCCGAGATACGGGGCAGGTCGGGCGCGTAGCGGCGCTCGATGCAGGTGTCGCCCAGGCGCGATTGCAGCATGGTGAGGGTGGTCTCGAGCGACTGCGGCACATCGACATCCTGAATGGGCGCCTGATCCAAATAGGAGTAGTCCTTGATGGCGGCGATGATTTCGAAGATGCGCGCGGTGGAGTCGAGCATGGCCTGGGCCATGCGCTCGGTGCGGAGCGAGGAAGCAAACTGGCCGAGCAGGACGGCGAGCGGGGCATCCTGCATGAGCTGATTCAACTCGTCGAGGTCGGCAGGGGTGACGCCTGCCTCATCGAGATCGGGCGCTATTTGCCAGGGCTGGTCAACGCTGTGCGAACGGAGCCATTGGGTGATGGCCTCTTCACTGGAGGTCCGACGCGGGATACCGTTGGCCGGGGCGCGGAGACGGATCTTGTCCTGCCAGGAGTGGAGCGCGGTGAGTTGTGGCTCGGCCAGGCACAGGCCGCCGAGGTCAAACTTGTGGCGGCCGTAGACGCGGAGTTCACTGAGCAGCCCGGCGGCGGAGCGCTGCGCCGCCGAGGCCGGGTTATTGAGCTCGTGGGCGAGATTGCCGGCCAGTTTGCCGAGGGCATTCAGCTTTTCCGACTGCTGCTCGAGGCGGGTGACCTCTCGGGCGCGATCAAGCAGCACGGAGACGGAACGCTGCACCATGGAGGGTACGGCGCGGAGCATTTCCGGGAAGATTTCGACCGGGTATTGCAGCGCCCAGACTTCAGCGGTGGCCTGGCCCCGGCCGCCATAGGTTTTCATGCGGGAAAACGGGAGCAGGCCGGTGATTTGCCCGGCGCGGCCAATGAAGATCGGGATGGGGCCGCTGCGCTCGCGATAGACCTGGATTTCCCCGTGCAGCAGGATGGTCATGTCGCGAGCCTGCTCGCCGCCGTGAAACAGAGTGGCTCCGGCAGGCGCACAGCGCTCGATGCCGTATTCTGCGAGCCAGCGATACTCCTCCAACGACATGCCCTGCAGGGGCGCGACACGTTTGAGCGCCTCAATCCTTTCCGGGATTGGGGTGGGGTGTTCGGGAGCGAAGGCAAGCATGTTCACGGGAGAGGCCTATAAGGGGGATGGTAAACGAAGGGCTGTGGAAGCGAAGGAGTTTGGGGCTGGACGGCGAAAAATGCTGCCTGAGGTACGGCAAACGGGGACTCAAAGTTCCGGAAGCAGGGAAAGAAAGACGCTGTGAGGGCGTTCGTGTTCGACCCGGGGACGTAACTGAATTCTATAGATGCAGCTAGTTGGCGCCGCGGCGCATTTTGCGG
>JAJZKY010000698.1 GCA_021803885.1 Planctomycetota bacterium | reverse complement strand
CGCGTCGGAGAGCGTGGCGCTGTAACTCCTCCACATCCTGATAGAAGACGCTCTCGGTCATCCGATCATGCAGAGAGTCCGCAATCGTGGAGATCTTGTCGATGGCAGCGCCGCTGGCGGTCACCATTCGCACCACACGCGCGCGCTCAACTCTGGAGATTGCTTCAAAACCCGTATTGCGCAGGATGTCGCTCGCCTTGCTGGACCATGGCGACTGCGTTCCCACGCGGGGTCCAATCCATATCCTGCTTCCGCCCTTCACCTCTGGAACGCCCTCCCGGCCTGCGCCCAGCACCTGCCCGAGCCGCGCGGAGTCGATCTGCGCCTCAGCCTCAGCGGACAGGAGGAGAAGATACAGATAGCGAGCTTCCACATGTATCATGCCGGAAGCCTCCGCAGGATGGTTGCTTTGGATACGCTGAACCAGCCTTGCCGCCTCAAATGAGGTCAGCGCCGGCGGTCCGGGTAGCACCCGCATCCTCATCTCTTTTGCACTAGAGATGGGCATAAAGGTTTCTTGTGATGTGGTTGGCGACATCGGAGGTATATTTGGCGGCGTCGTTGCGCTTCTGTTCCAGGGTATTGAGATACTCTTCGGTGATATCTCCGGTGACGTAAACTCCATCAAAGACGGACGTATCAAAGTGGGTGAGATCGGGGCAGGCTTGGTGGATAGCCTCTTTGAGATCCTCCAGATCCTGGAAGATCAGTTCGTCGGCGCCGATGTCCTTCGCCAGTTGAACCACGTCACGTCCACTGGCGATCAATTCCGAGCGAGCCGGCATGTCAATGCCGTATACGTTGGGGAACCGAACCGGCGGCGCCGCTGAAGAAACATATACCTTCTCCGCGCCCTGCTCCCGGACCATTGCGATGATCTCGCGAATGGTGGTCCCTCGAACAATGGAGTCATCCACCAGCAGCACCTTTTTTCCTTGAAATGCTTGTGGAATCGGGTTCAGCTTGCGGCGAATCGACTGCCTGCGCTGGGCCTGTCCCGGCATGATAAAGGTTCGCCCCACATAGCGATTCCTGATTAACGCATCCCGGTAAGGCAGGTTCAATCTTGTAGCAATCTCCTGGGCTGCAATGCGGCTTGTGGACGGAATGGGAATCACCACATCGATAGGAACGTGAGACCACTCACGCTGAATCTTCTCTGCGAGCTTGGCGCCCATGTTGATACGGCACTGATAGACCGACGCTCCATCCACCACCGAATCGGGACGAGCCAGATACACGAACTCAAACAGACATGGCGCCTTTTCATGCGCCTGCAAACTAACATGACGATAAACCGTACCCTCCAGGTCGATAAAGATCACCTCTCCCGGAGCAAGATCGTGATCCAGACGGAATCCGCTGACTTGCAGCGCCACGCTCTCCGACGCGACCATATACTCGAGCTCCCGCGCGTCATCCGGCCCTCCCTTCTCCCCGCGAACTCCAAACACCAGCGGCCGGATGCCGTGCAGATCGCGGAAGGCGATCAATCCCACGCCGGCAACCATGGCGACCACCGCATAGCCGCCCTTGCAACGGCGATGCACCTCCTCCACAGCCGCAAAGATATCGAATTCATTGGGATGAACCGCGCCACGGCGCGCCAGCGCGTGAGCAAAGACGTTCAGCATCACCTCGGAGTCTGAACTAGTGTTCAGATGGCGCATGTCCGTCCGAAAAAGGCTATCCACAATCTCCGAGACATTGGTCAGATTTCCGTTATGGGCAAAGATAATGCCGTAGGGAGAGTTGACATAAAACGGCTGCGCCTCCGCGACAGACGCGCAGCCGGCTGTGGGATAACGCACATGCCCCACCCCCATATCGCCCAACAATCGCGCCATGGTCTCAGCGTCAAAGACGTCGGTCAGCAGACCATTGCCCTTTTCCAAATAAAACCTGTCCTCAAAACAAGTGGCAATCCCGGCAGCATCCTGGCCACGATGCTGGAGCATCGAAAGGCTCTCGTAGATCACCGCGCTTACCGGACTATGGCCAAAGACCCCAACAATACCGCACATGATTCCTCACTCGTCTGCAACGCAACCGTTGGATCTTACCCCTTGGGACGTCTGAAGACGTTCCCTTCCTTGCCGGCCAATTGACAGCGCACATAAAACTGCATCGAGGCCACTCTTATCTCGGGAGCATTCGGCATGACGGCAGAAAAGGAGAGAAAAAGATTCAAATAGTGGTTATAACATCATGAAACTAAATTACTTATCATCAGTAGCTCGAGAACAGGCCCGAACCTCCCTCATTCCTCATGCTTGGTTCTCCTCTTATCATCTCCCATTCGCGTGAGGAAAGTCATCCCGTTCGAGCTCGAACGGTCGGGTTCAAGCCTAGAAATTGAAGGCGAGCCCTCCAAGAATTGCGCGTGGAACCTGACTGAGAAGCAACGTCTGGCCGTTGGGCGAATTTGCAGGTTGTTCGCCCTGATGGAGCAGGTTGGTCGCCTCCAGCAGCATATCTAGACCCTGAGGCAACAAACCTCCCGACCACAATCGTTGCCGTATATAGAAGTTGAGGTAGGCCTCGTCCGGCAGGACGTTGAACTCATTTACCTGGGTCAATGTACTCGCGGGTTGCCAACGGTACTCGATCCGCAGTTCCGTTCCCGTGCGAAGAATCTTGCCCCGCAACGCCGCGCTTGCCGCCTCCGCCATCTCTTTGCCCAGGCCGGCAGGCAGGTTTTCCAGCGTCAAGCCGTCTTTGGCTTTCCAAGCAGTTCCCCGGTCGTACTCGATCCACGCCGCTAGAGCCGAAGTCCAGGTTTGCAGGATGCAGACGCTCAGGCCGCTTGCTGCATAACCGGGTCCTGCCAACGCAAAGATTCCTGTCGTGCGGTCTGCGATCGCCTGGGTCAACTGCAACGCCGAGTTGTTCATGACCCCGCTGCCGGCGATCGCTGCATAAGGAACTCTGTCCAGGTACGCTGAGGCCCTTAAGGCGCGGCTTCCAAAACGGCGGCTTACGGAGATCTCTTGGTGCATACCGCTGTCATTGCGAGGGCGCCCATGCCCATTGGTTACGACGCTCAACGTCGGATTCAAGTCATCCATGTCATCGGAACGCTGCAACTCTCGCCCCATGGCATAGCGATACTCCACCACGAGATTCTGCCCCCAAGGTATGGCGACGCGGAAGTACGGTTCCATCTCAAACTGCGCCTGCTCCAGCCTTTCGCCCTGAGCCAATGCGCCCACATCGATCAGAAGGGTGTTGCCAATGGGTATCCGCTCCGCACTGGCAACGCGTAGCAACTGGAAGCCTCCACCCGGACTTCCATCCGTCAACTCCGGTTGCGACTGGAAGCTGCCGGCCAGCCGCGTGCTTCCACCCATTGGGTTTGCGATTCCATAGCCAGCTCCATTCT
>JAJZKY010000697.1 GCA_021803885.1 Planctomycetota bacterium | reverse complement strand
ATTACACATGGGTTCTACCGACTTTATGTTGCGTCGTCGCGCTTGACGCGATCGTGAACGCGATCCCTCGCGCGAAAACCGCGATCGAACTTTCTCTTGTTCGGAACGGAACCCATGGCATTGCGCTGTGGCGTTCATCATCCGCTCCATTGCGTATTGTGGAATGGCTTACAACCAACGACCTCGTGTCGGGAAAGCGTACTCATCATGTCTGAGATTGCAAAACTTGAAGCTCTTGAAATCCTCGATTCCCGAGGGAATCCGACCCTCGCAGTCACCGCAACATTGTCGAACGGTGTGAAAGCTACAGCAAAGGTTCCTTCCGGAGCATCGACTGGCAAGCGCGAAGCAGTGGAGCTGCGGGATGGAGATATAGCCCGTTTTGGCGGCAAAGGTGTGCTGAAGGCGAAGAGCCACGTTGAAGGCGAGATCCAGAATGTCATCCGCGGCTTCGATGCGAATGATCAGAAGGCGTTGGACAAAAAGCTATGTGAACTGGATGGCACGCCGAACAAAGCTCGACTCGGAGCGAATGCGATTCTTGGGGTGTCGCTGGCGGTTGCAAGAGCATCGGCGGAAGATCGGGGGCTCCCGTTTTATGCCAGTCTGGGCAACGAGGGAGCCAATCTAATTCCGGCACCATGGTTCAACGTGCTGAATGGTGGAAGTCACGCCGACAGCAACGTGGATTTTCAGGAGTTCATGATTTCACCGGTGGGCGCGCCTCGCTACAGCGAAGGATTGCGTGCCGCGGCCGAAACGTTTCATGCCCTGAAAGCTGTGCTGCACAAGAAGGGTTACAACACAGGCGTGGGAGACGAAGGCGGATTCGCGCCGCAATTGAAGTCCAACGAAGAACCCATCGAACTGATTCTCGAAGCCATTCTGAAGGCCGGGTATAAGCCGGGCAAGGACCTGGTCATCGTCCTAGACCCGGCTACTAGCGAGTTCTTTGAAGATGGAGCGTATGTCTTCGAGAAGTCGGACAAGAGCAGGAAATCGCCGGCACAGATGGTCGACTTCTGGAAAATCTTGCTCGATCGGTATCCCGAGATTTGGGCCCTCGAAGATGGGGTTGCCGAAGACGATCACGCCGGCTGGCAGCAACTGACCAAAACCCTGGGAGACAGAATCCAATTGATCGGCGACGACAATTTTGTCACCAATCCAACCCTCTTTCGTCAGGGAATCAAAGACGGCATCGCCAATGCCATCCTGATCAAACTGAATCAGATCGGCACGCTGACGGAGACGTTGGAATGCATTGAGATCGCACGCGCGAGCGGCTACGGCGCAGTCATCTCGCACCGTTCCGGGGAAACTGATGACACCAGCATCGCCGATCTGGCCGTGGCTGCGGGTATGGGTCAGATCAAGACCGGCTCGACCAGCCGCGGCGAGCGCATTGCAAAGTACAACCGCTTTCTGGAGATCGAGCGCGAACTTGGAAGCAAGGCTCGCTATGCAGGGGCCACCATCTACGACCGCTGGCAGACGTCGGTGAAGGCATAGCAAATCGCGGTAGGTGTTGGAGTCCACCGCAAACCGCTCAACTGGGCAGATGACTCCTCGAAGCTTCAAATACTTGGAGGAGTCATGCCCGAACCCATACCCGATCTCACCATGAACCGACATCCCGGGAAGTTGAACGATCCCCAGCAGAGACATCTCAGAGTCACTTGTCAATATATCGACAAGCTTCTGAGCGACATTGAACACGTTCTTCATGCGGCAACGTCTCCATCTCCGTTCCCCCGCTACGTCGTGGACATCACACCGGCGCAAACCCGCGCGATTGAGGACCACATCCGCTGCCTGCGCTCGCAACTGCTGCGTACGCTGGCCTGGCAGCACATGAGACCAAACTCGCCGGAAATTCCAGCGACACGCGCGGTGATGACGGACCTGGCTTTTGTCGACATCGCGATTGAAGAACTGAAACCCAGCTACATGCGTGGCTACGGCACCGTCCCGGAGGATGCGGTAAGCGAACTCAATGGAGTCGTCTACGAGCTTCGCTCCCTGGTCGCTGGCATGGAACGCTATGTCCGCCAGGAGTTGGGTACCAACCTGGAGGCGCGCCTCCGGAAACTGGAGGAAACCGGGCGCGATGTGGACCTGTTGCGGCTCATGGAGCAGATCGTCACCCGTCAAGGCCTGGTGGAATTCCGATCGCGCATCGATTCGCTTGCGTCACGCCTGGAGGACAACGATTTGGAAGTGGCCCTGTTCGGTCGAGTCAGCAGCGGCAAATCTTCTCTGCTGAATGCGCTGCTCGGCACGGATGTTCTTCCCGTCGGCATCAACCCCATCACGGCGGTGCCCACCAAATTGCGCTACGGGACATCCTTGCGAGCGACGGTGACCTATGGCGACGGAAGAAATGAGATCGTCAAGGTCGAGGACCTGCCGGGCCTGGTCACGGAACAAGAGAACCCCGGCAACCTGAGAAATGTCGTGCGAGTGGTGGTTGAGGTCCCATCGCCACGCCTCCGGAAAGGCATCGTGCTGGTGGATACGCCGGGACTCGGCTCCCTGGCGAGGCGGGGAGGAGCGGAAACTCTGGCCTATCTTCCCATATGCGACCTTGCGCTGCTCTTGATCGATGCAGGGGCTACGTTAAACGGCGAAGACATCGGAACTCTGCGCCTGCTGTATGAAGCGGGAGTCCCCGCCATCGTTCTACTCAGCAAGGCAGACCTGCTCGCGGAAGGAGATCTGCGCCAGGTTGTCGGCTACATTCAGAAACAGCTGCAACACGAGTTGGGCCTGGAAATGAACGTTCATCCTGTCAGCTCGCTTTCGAGCCATTCCATCCTGCTAGATTATTTCTTTGAGCGAGAGTTGCTTCCCCGATTCGACCAGGCACGAAGTCTCCGGAACGGCTCCGTCGCAAGAAAGATCGGAACCTTGCGCGACTCGGTGATTGCGGCACTGGAGACGAATCTCGACCGCAAAAAACGCGGAGGGCACAATCTTCCAACCGATGCGGAGGGCCTGGAAAAGCGATTGCGCCAGGTGACCGGCATGATTGGGGAGCAGCGCACCACTCTCAACGATGCCTTTCTCAAACTCGCGGAGTCGCCGGAGGCGGTCCTGAGCCAGGTAGCGGATACCGCGCTGCGATGGATGCGAACTCACTCCAAGGCCCGCGTCACTTCCTTCCAACTCTCAGAATGGATCCATGATGCTGTTCGGCAAGACCTGGAGCGATCCATCGGAAGCGTCAGTTGGGTGGGCCGTCGTGCCATCGACACATTGCTGAGCGTGGCGCAGGAGATGGGGCGAACCGACGTGCCTGCCCAGGATGACCTGGAGATTCTCTTGCGCGATATGCCTCGCTTTGAGATGGGGGCGCTACCGAAGGACATCAACACAAGCCATTGGATGTT
>JAJZKY010000696.1 GCA_021803885.1 Planctomycetota bacterium | reverse complement strand
ATATACCCGTGCGCCTGGCCTTCGAGTGTTGTCCAGGTTGGAATCTGGCTCACCAGCCAGCTCCAGTTGTCGTTCATCACCTGGGTGAAATAGGCTTTTTCCGCCGAGCCCGCCGGATTGGCATAAGCAGCCTCGTCGATCTCGCGCAGGCACCAGGCGGCGCCGCGCATCTGGTTGCCGAAGATGACGTTGTCATTGCCGTTGCCACCGATCGCCTGATTGCGCATCCCTGGCCAGGTGGAGACGATCGAGAAGGATGCCTGGGCATTGAGTTCGTCGAGATGGAAGCGGCTGCCGGTGAGCAGATAGGCGACGAAGGAAAGATCGGGCTGATGCGCGGTATCCGGCGCCCAGCCGTTGTTCTTGCCATCGACCGGCTGGGTGAGGCCGTTGGCGCCGCCACGGGAATCGGTCCAGATTTGCGGATTATGATTGGTATTCAGCCAGGTATGGGCTGTGGGAATCCAGAAATGCCAGGGAATTCCAGCGGCCGCCTCGGCCTGCCAGAGGGCGTAGGCGGCGGCGGCGGGTTCCTGGGTCATCAGCCAGATGGCGTTGGCCCGCGTCGTCGGGCCGATATCGGGGCGTGCGCCGGTCATCGGCATGTATTGCGTGATGCCGTTGGCAGCGAGCGGGGCGCCCCAGCCGGGTGAGGCCATCTGTTTAACCTCGGCCGCCAACAATCCCGAAGGCACGCCGGCCTTGAGATCGTAATTGGCGATCACGCCGATCCGTTCGAGATAGTCGATATCCCGGGCGAGTGCGATGGGCGGCGGCGCGGCGCTCCAGACCTCGCGATGCCAATCCTCGTATTGGAACTGCTTGAGGTTTTTATATTGCGCGATGATTTTGCCCTTCTCGCGCAGCACGGCGTCATAAGTCACCGCGCCGCCGGTTTTCTGCATGGCATCGTCATTGGCGAATTTCAGATCGGTGTGGGTCGTGCCGTCGGCATAGGCGCGGACGTCGAAAACCACATGGAAGGCATCCATCACCGGCGCATCGAAGCGGATTTCGCTCGCGACCGGCCCATGCAGCCAATAATCCGGTTTTCCGCCCGCCAATGCCTGCTTGAGCAAGGCCCCCGCGTCGAGGTGAAACGGCGCGGTGGAACCGTCCGGCTGGTGGAAGGTGAGATCGATCGCGAGATCGTAGCCATCCGATGCCAGGCGGGCGAGATCAACCGCCGGCTGTTCCGCGCCCGCCCCACCGCGCGCCAGCATTACCGGCAGCCGGCCATGCGCCTCGAATGAGGGAATAATCAGGCCGAGCACCGCCATGCGGAGCGAGCCGTCGGGGTAGGTGGTCTTGGCGTCCACCTGCACCGGCAGGTCCTTCTCGCCGATGCGGGCGACGAGGTGCGCTCCGGCCGGCACGCCACCCGGAAGAAAAGCCTGACCGAAGGTGAGCGGGGTCGCGGGTAGCCGATTGCCGGCGAGATTTTCGGCGATCAGGCCGACGACATCGTCGGCCCCACGCGGCTCGGGCATGGCGGGAACATGCAGCACGCCCTGCGCGGCGGCGCCGGACACGGCGGCAAGCAGCAAAGCGAAAGCCAGGATCAGACGGGAGCGGGTCGGCATGGCGTATCCTCTCCGGTTTTCTGCTCTCCCTTTCTGCCGCGAAGGCGGGCCGCATTCAATGGCTTCATTCCTCCGCCCCTCCACATCGCCCCAGGATAGGGAAGCAACGCCCGAAGGGTGCACTAAAAATAAAGTTGTCTATATAAATTAAACCAGTTAACCAAATTTTGAGACGTTCTGTGGCACCCATAGTTGGGCGACCCAATCAGAGGTAGAATTATGTCAGGTACATCGGCCTCCATGGAACAGCTTCCCCAGATCAGCGCGGTGCTCACGGCACCCACGGTGCCGCAGGCAACCAGCGCCGGGGAGATCGTCGGTCTCAACCTCCAGAATACCGGGGCGACCGCCGCGCCGTCTCAGTACATCAGCTTCGGTGAAGTCTTCAAGGACGGCGCGGTGCCGGCCGGCGGGCAGCTCGTTGCCATCGTCAACGGCCAGGATGTCCCGGTGCAGATGGACGTCCAGACGACTTACGCCAACGGCTCGGTCGAACTCGCGACCCTGACCATGCTGCAACCAACGCTCGCGGCAAATTCCACCACTGGGGTGATGCTGGCCCTCGCCCCGGCCGGCACCAGCGCCGGAGCACCGGTCGGCATTGCCCAGGAAGTCGCCGCGGCGAATTATGATCTTTCGGTGAACATCGCCATCCAGGGCGGTAACAGCTACACGTTCAATGTCGCCAATCTGCTGACCCAGGCGCTCGCCAATGGCAGCGCGACCTATCTGAAACAGGGGCCGGACGCGACGGAAGTTCAATTCCAGAGCGATGTCACGTCCTCGCTCCGGATGGCGTTCAACGTCACGGCCTACGCCAACGGCACGTTCCGCACCAATGTGCAGTTCAACAACGACCTCGCCATGCAGGCGAGCGGGGGCACGCTCACCTACAGCGCCAGCATCGCGCAGGGCGGGCAGACGGTCTATCAGGTCAGCAATCTGACCCAATACCAATATGAGGATTGGAACCAGGTCGTCTATACCGGCGCCGCGGCGCCGACGGTCAATGTCCAGCACGACATGAGCTATCTCGAACAGACCGGGGCGATCGCCAATTACGACCTCGCCGATGGCGCGCCGACCGCCTATGTCGCGAGCGAGGCGAGCCAGATGGCCTCGGCGAGCTGGGGCACGCCGCTCACCACCGCCGGTATCACCCAATACATGCCGATGACCGGCGGGCGGGGCGATATCGGCCCGACCACGGAAGCAAATACGCTCTGGCTGATCAGCCAGAATGCCTCGGCCGCGCAATACGCCCTGGGCCAGGCCAATGCGGGCTCCGGAATCCCTTGGAATTTCTATAACCCGCAGGCCGGAACCTGGCTGAATACCGCGCAGTATGGAAGTATCTGGACCGCTTCGAGAGGCGGCTCCTCCGGCATTTCTACTGGGCTGACCCAACAGGTCAATCAGACAAACAACGGCTGGGCGCCTGACGTCGCGCATCAGCCCGATCTCTTTTACGACGCCTATCTGCTCACTGGCGATCAGAGCTATCTTAATGCGCTCAATGCCCAAGCGTCCTACGGGATTACCTCGTTCTGGCCTGGAACACGCGATCAGGCGATCGGCGGCAACGGCAATGACAATGTCATCTTCGGCAACCAGATGCGCGCCGCCGCCTGGACGCTCCGTGAGATCGACGAGGCCGCCTATGCCAACCCGACGGGCTCGGCGGAAAAAGCCTATTTCACCCAGGTGATGAACGACAACTGGAGCTGGCTGGTGAGCCAGATTCCAACCTGGACAACACTCGAAGGCCAGGCGCATGGCTATATCCTCGACCCTTTCGAATACAGCGCAGCGTT
>JAJZKY010000695.1 GCA_021803885.1 Planctomycetota bacterium | reverse complement strand
GCATTTTGCACATCTTCTCCCCCAGCGCGTCGATGGCCGCCTGGCGCACCGTGGCATCCTCGCCGTCGGTAACATCGCCTTCGGTCTGATCTGTGGCAAAAGAGTTGCCAGTGAAGCGTTCATAGTAGCGATGGCGGCGGCGAGAGTAGACGCGGCGGTAATGTACATTGGTGACGGAGTGATGATGCTGCCGCGCCGCCATGCGGCTGTGTACGCGCGTGGTCTCATTCAGCGCGGAGGCCTGTGTGCCCTGCTTTTCACTGGAGCCTTGCACGCTGGTTGCGGCCGTCACAGGCGCGCTGGAGCCTTCTGCTGCTGGAGCCGCATGCGCGGGCAGCACAAACAAAAGGAAGGCGAGCAGCGCAATCGTGTGCAACGCGCCGCGTCGCGTTTGCCAATGGAGGGGGAGAAGATGTGCAAAATGCCGCATATTTTTACTGCTGATTCTCTAAAAATTCTTGAACCCTTGACCCGGGTGCAACTCTGCTGTGGCTGGCTCGCAGCCCACCTGTTAACAGTATCGGCGATATGCGGCTTGAGGCAATGGAAAAGTTTGCCGTACACCGCCGACAAGGTCGTTCCCTTGTTCTAAATCCTACAAAATCCAAAATGGGAATCTACTCAGTACTGTTCTTTCGCAAGAAGGCCGGGATGTCGAGCTGGTCCTCAGCCTCCAACTCGGACGCAGCCATGGGCGCGGAGACAACAGCGGGCGCAAACAAATCCTCCGTGTGCGTCGGAGGCTGTGCGGCTGCAGAGTGTGCCCGCTCTGGCTCTTCTGCATAGGCGGCTTCGGGTACAGGTGCAAGCGATCGCGCAGCGGGCGCGGCGGCGAAGGCGGGCGTCTCCTCGATTTGCGGGTACGGGGCGGTGGCGTAGTCGTCGACTGCAACCATTTCGCTGGCAAAGCGCGCCTTGGGTGCGGCTCCATCGCCGGAATGGATCGTGGTCGTGGCGGGCCGCATCATCTTTTCGCGGCGCTGCGGGGTTTCATGGCGAAAGCCGGTGGCGATCACGGTGATCTTGATCTCTTCGCCCAGCGATTCGTCCATCACCGCGCCGAAAATAATGTTGGCATCCTCATGCGCGGCGCTTTGGATAATCATGGAGGCCTCATTGACCTCGCTAAGCTTAAGCGTGCTGGAGCCGCTGATGTTAATCAGAATGCCGCGCGCACCATCGATTGCGCCTTCCTCCAGCAAGGGTGAGGCCATGGCTGCGTGTGCAGCCTCCATGGCGCGATTGGCTCCGCTGCGCACCGCCGTGCCCATCACGGCGTAGCCCATGCCGGCCATGGTGGTTTTTACGTCGGCAAAGTCGCGGTTGATGATGCCCGGAATCGTGATGATGTCTGAGATGCCCTGCACCCCCTGGCGCAGCACATCATCGGCAATGCGGAAGGACTCAAAGAAGCCTGCATCCTTGGCCACGTTCAACAACCGCTCGTTGGGGATCACGATCATCGTATCCACACTGTCGAGCAACTCTTCCAGTCCGCGCTCGGCCTGCAACCGACGGCGTTTGCCCTCAAAGCCAAAGGGGCGCGTGACCACGGCCACGGTGAGAGCTCCCATTTCGCTGGCGAGAGAGGCGATGACTGGAGCGGCGCCGGTGCCGGTGCCTCCGCCCAAGCCCGCTGTGACAAAGACCATGTCCGCGCCGTCGAGCGCCTCCAGGATTTTTTCAGAATCCTCCAGCGCGGCCTGCCGTCCGATGTCGGGATTTGCGCCTGCTCCCAGTCCGCTGGTGCGCTTGACACCTAGTTGCAGCTTGATGGGAGCCTTGGACAGCCGCAGTGCCTGCACATCTGTGTTGGCGGCAATAAACTCCACGCCCTCCACCTGCGCTTCAATCATTCGGTTGACAGCATTGCCGCCACCGCCGCCCACACCAATCACTTTGATCTTGGCGCCGCGCATCATCTCTTCGTTGTACTGGATGCGCAGATTCTCTTCCCCGTTGCCATTGGAATCGAACATGTCTTCCCTCCTTCTACGAATCGTTTAAATTTCTCCGCCAGCGATGCTCCGCAGTTTCGAGCGCAGGCTGCTATCCTGTGCCGCGCGCAGGCTGCTGGTGCGATGGCGATACAGCAGTAACCCGACGAGCGTGGCAAACTCTGGATCGGCCAAACCATGTGGCATCCGCGACAGTGGGACTGGGGTGCCGATGCGTGCCGGTGCGCGCAGCAGACTCTCTGCGTGGTCCAGCAATCCAGCCAGCTTGGCTCCGCCGCCGGTGAGTACCGCGCCCGCTCCCAAGGCCTCCAGCACGCCGCCCTGACGCAGATTGTCGCGGATCATTTGGAAGAGTTCGCGCGCGCGTGGCTCTAAAATTTCGCTGATATAGCGTAGGGGCACCAGTTGTTCCTGCCCTCCTGTCCCAGCGGGAATGTTCACCTGTTGCGCCTCAGAGACAGACGTGACCACAGAGTGGCCAAAGTTTATTTTCAGATTTTCCGCCTCTGCCAGCGACACGCGCAGCACCACAGCCAGATCGTTTGTGAAATGATCCCCGCCAATGGGCAGCGAGGCTGTGTGCATCACGGAGCCTTCAAAGAAAACGATGACTTCTGTGGAGGCTGCACCGATGTCGAGCACGCAAACGCCCAGCTCCCGCTCGTCGGCAGAGAGTACGGACTCGGCTGCAGCCAGCGCTTCAAACACAGTGTCCGTAGCCTCAATGCCCGCGTGGTTCATGCAGGTAACGACGCTCTGCATCGCGCTGGTCAGGCAGGTGAGCATTTGCAGATTCACCTCCAGCGTGCTGCCCACCATGCCAATGGGATTATGGATGCCGCCATGCTCGTCGACCAGATACTCCTGAGGAAGCAGATGCAAGATGGAGCGGTCCGAAGGCAGTTGCACATTGCGCGCATGTTCCACGGCAGCGCGCACGTCCTCTTGGGTAATTTCGCGCAGTTTGCCGCCCAGACGAATTCCGCCGCGGCTGGTGAAGCCGCGCACATGCACTCCGCCGATGCCCGTAGTCGCGTGTGCAATGGAGCAGTCGGCTGCAATCTCCGCGCGTTTGAAGGCCGCGTCCATGGCCGCGCTGGCCGGTTGCAGATCCGTAATGATGCCGCGCTTGATGCCACGCGCCGATTCCACGGCGTGCCCACAGTAACGCACCGCGCCGTCGCGCACGTCCGCCACCAGCACGCGAATCTTCGCCTGCCCCACATCCACCACGGCCAAATGGGAGTCCTTGCGCTGCATCATTGCACCTCCGTGTTTGGGGGCGTCTGCGCTGCGCCCGATGTCTGTGGCGCGCTTTGCGGTACCGTCTGCACCGATGTGCCGGGAGTCATGTCCAACACCACTTGCCGCCCATACCGCATGTCCACTGAGGCTAAGTGCGGATACATGCGCAGCCATTCCGCTCGATGCGCAGCGAAAGCC
>JAJZKY010000694.1 GCA_021803885.1 Planctomycetota bacterium | reverse complement strand
GGACTTGCTGCGGCAGCAAACTGTGGAACCGCCCGTCGGCTTGGCAGAAGCCATCGTCGCCCGCACCAGCGGAGCGGTTGCCCCTTTAGCGGCCACACCCCATCTGGCCGCCGATGCGGTCGTCACATCCTATCCGCACCGCTTTGGCTCCATCGCGCCGCTGGCCGCGCTGCGCCGCACATTCTTTGACCCACGCATGGCCCTTACGGCGGCCATGGCCTTCTTTTCCATCTCGCTGACGCTGAATATGCTGGGCGTGCGCCTGGGAGCTATTCGCGCCTCTGACCTGACGCCGGACGGGCTGCATCGCCTGCTGACGCGCCAGTACGTGCAGGCCAGCGCCAACGTGGTGCGCTACTACGAAAACCTTCGCTTCGTTTATGAAGTCGAGTCCAGCGTGCGCGAGCTGCGCCGCGCCTCAGAAGATGTGGACTCTTCCAGCCAGTCGGATCACAAATCCAACCCTGGCCCCGGCTCCTCCAACAACCGGCAGACGCCAGCACAGCCGCAGCCGACCCAGCCGCTGGCGCGTGACGGCAAACAGAAGCCTGCGCCGGACACACGGAACGATCCCAGTTTAGAGATTCCCTTGGGGCCGCTGATGGATGCGGCGCTGCATCCGTCTTCAACGCCAGCCTGCGCAGCGGCGCAAACGCTGTTGCAGCGTGCTTGTGATGGAATGGAGAGGAGCATCCTGTGAACTGCGCCTTTCATCCCGACCAGCCCGTTGCGGCCTATTGCCAGTTCTGCGGCAAGCCGCTCTGTTCCGCCTGCGCGCACTCGATCCAAAACATCGTTGGCTGCGAGCCGTGCATGGCCGCGCGGCTCAGCGCCAGCCCGGCCAGTTGGTACTCGGTGCACATCGGCAAAGAGAAACATGGCAAGAGCTTCCACTACACCGCCAATGTTCCCTATCCGCCTGCACAGCCTTTCGCGCCTGCACAGCCTTTCGTGCCTGCGCCCTCCGGAGCGCCCAATCCCGGCTTGGCCTTCATTTTGGGCTGGATTCCCGGCGTCGGTGCCATGTACAACGGGCAATTCGCCAAGGGCCTGCTGCATGTGCTGGTCTTTGTGATGCTGGTGGACCTGACCCATTGGAATGGTTTGTTGGGCATCTGCGTGGCCGCGTGGGTCTTCTACCAAGTCTTTGACGCCTATCAAACCGCTTTGGCCCGTCGTGATGGTCTGCCGCTGCCCAATCCGCTGGGCTTCAATGAGATCGGCTCCTGGATTACTGGACAAGCAGCCAAGCCCAACGTGACTGCACCGCCAGCGCCCTTCGGCCCAGCGGCAAACCCCACTGCAGCAGCGCCGTCTGCTCCACCTGATGCCGCGCCGCCATTCGCAGCAGGCCAGCAACCACCCGCTGCGGGCTTTGCGCCCTTTGCGCAGGGGATGCCCCCCGTTCCGCCCGACCAATACGATCTGCCGGAGATTCACCGTGGAGTGCCCACGGGCGCTGTCGTTTTGGTGGCGCTGGGCGTTTTGTTTCTGCTGAATAACTTCGGCATTCTGCATGGCCAGTGGCTGGATCACTCCTGGCCGCTGATCCTCATCGGCTTGGGCATTTGGATTCTCATCCGGCGCAGCCAGGAACCGCCCGCGCCCGGCAATCCGCCTCCGGGGTGTGTGGGATGAACAACTGGTATCAAATCCGCCGTCTGCGTGGCCCAGCCATTTTGATTTTGATCGGAGTGCTGGCTCTGCTCGACCAGTGGCACGTGCTCAGCTTTGGCAAAAGCTGGCCGCTCTGGCTCATCTTTGCAGGGCTGATGACCTTTGCCGAGCGGGCCGCCTGGGCTGCCGACCACGCCGCACGCGCCCAGCAGCAAGCCAGCCAGCCGCCGTATGCGCAGGCTCCGCCACAACAACCGGGCTATCCCCTCGACCCAGAATCGCGGAGGTAGCATGGCAGCGCCGCCGCCCAATCCGCCCCCGAATCCACCGCCGGGCCCGCCCCAACCGCCGTATGCGGAGTACGCTGCCTACGCGGATCCGCGCAGCTATGAACCATACGCCCGCGACTACGCTCGCTGGCTGCGCGCGCAACAGCGTGCCCAGCGACGCGCAAACTGCCATCGCTCCCTGCTCGGCCCGCTGCTGCTAATCTGCATCGGCGCAGTTGCCCTGCTGGCGAACATGCACGTGCTGGATATGTCCAGCTTTTGGAGCTTCTACCACACCTACTGGCCGCTGCTGCTGATCGGCTTGGGCCTGCTTCTGGCGGCGGAGGCGATCTTTGTTCGCTCGCATCAGCAATCGTTGCGCATTGGCTGCGGCACGGTGCTGCTGATTCTGATTCTGGCCGGGCTGGGCATTGTCACTGCGCTGTCGTACACGCAAGGCTGGGCCTCAATCCGCTCGCAGCTCCGCGCACTGAACGATGCGCAGATGTGGCAGTTCTTCGGCCAGCGCCATGAGTCCCGGCAAACGCTGACGCTGCCCATCCCCGCGCACGGAACGCTCCAGGTCAACAACAAGGCCGGCAACATCACCGTCCGCACCAGCCCGGATGCGCAGTTGCACATCACGCTGGACAAGAGCGTCTATGCTGGCTCCGATGCCGATGCGCAACGCAAGCTGGACGCACTGCAACCCCTGACAGAGACCACGGGCGACACCACCACGCTGCGCATCCCATCCAGCTTTAGCAATAGCGTGGCCCTGACGCTGGAGGTTCCTGCTGACGTGGCCCTGCATGCGAATGTGGAAGAAGGCGGCATCGACATCGCGGCACGTGCAGCCGCCGTAACCGCAGAAACGCATTTTGGCAATGTCACTGTGGATGGCGTCACCGGCCCGGTGCAGGTCACCCTTCAAGCGGGCAACGCCACCGTGCACAACGTCAACGGTCCGGTTACGCTGCACGGCCAGGCAGGGGAGTTCACGCTCACCGACATTCACGGCGCAGCCACGCTCGACGGCGAGTTCTTCGGCAATCTGCATCTGCAACGCATCACCGGCGCGGTGCAGTATCACTCCAGCCGCACCAGCATGGCGCTGGCCAGTGTCCCGGGGACACTGACGCTGGACCCGGCTGACTTAAAGGCGGACGGCATCACCGGCCCGGTGGAGATCTCCACGCGCGCCAAAGACATTACCCTGAGCGGGCTGAGCGGGCCGCTGCGCCTGAATAACTCCGACGGCTTCATCAATGTGCAGGCTGGGCCAACGCTGGCTGCGATGGAGATCGACAACTCCGAGGGCGGCATCACTATCACGCTGCCCGCTGCCGCGCATTTTTCCGTGGATGCAACCGCCCATGGCGGCAAGGTTCAGAGCGACTTTTCGCTGAGCCTGCAAAGTTCCGGCTCCGGCCAGACCGCGCAGGGCGCAGTCAATGGCGGCGGCCCCATGCTGCGTTTTCTGGCAGAAAAGGCCGATCTCGCACTGAAAAAATCTTC
>JAJZKY010000693.1 GCA_021803885.1 Planctomycetota bacterium | reverse complement strand
GTAACGGAAAACATCGTTCTTAAGGTCGGCAGCGTGAATGAGACGGTCACCGTTCACGGTGGAACTCCGCTGATCGACTTGGCCACGGCAAACAGCGGCCAGTCGTTGACCGCTTTGCAGGCAGAAGAGCTGCCCAGCAATGGGCGATCCCCGATTGGCTTTGCGCATCTGCTGTATGGCGCAGTCGCCAAAGGTAAACACTCGTCGTCGCAGACGCGGCCGTTTGACAACTCCGCGGCGTCGGACTTCAGCCTCGGCGGCGGCAACTCACAATCGAACGAGATCCTTTTGAATGGCGTGCCGAACATGGAGGACGGTGGGCGCGTAGCAGCCTACAGCCCTGAGCTGGATGCGGTGCAGGCGGTTCACGTGGACGAATTTTCCGCCAATGCCGATCAGGGCGACACCTCCGGCGGCGTGATCAACATCACCACCAAGGCTGGAACCAATCACTTCCACGGAAGCGCTTCGGAGTACTACAGCGGATCGAGGCCCTTCACGGCCGAACCATTTTTTACTCCTGCCGGGAAAGCGGTTCCCTCAACGCACTTCAACCAGTACGCAGGCACGGTCGGCGGACCGGTGCTGATTCCCCACGTGGTTAACGGACACAACAAGCTCTTCTTTTTCTATGCGTTCGAGGGCTACAAGGGAAACTCGCCGGCAACGACCATCGCCAGCGTACCCACACAGGCCGAGCGCCAGGGCGACTTCTCATCGCTGCTCAGCCAGGGCTCCAGCTATCAGCTTTACGACCCTTACAACGCTACCGAATCCAGCGCCGGCGTGATCACGCGTATTCCGATTCCCAACAACTGCCTGACGAACATCTCGAGCTATTGCGCCACGCACGATAATGCCGGACTGCAGCTCGATCCCGTCGCGCAGCAGTATATGAAGCTGATACCGATGCCCAATTACACAGGCCCATCGGCCAAGGCCGACGGCGAAGATAACTTCTACGCCGCCGATCCCACGAGCAACAACTACTACTCCAACGAAGTCCGGGTCGATTACGACTTCAGCGCCAGCAACAAGATGTTCTTCGATTTCCACCGCAGCGACTATAAGAGCTCCAAGGCGGACGTCTTCAACAACGCGCTGACGGGAGCCAACTCGACGACGAACTTCCTGGGCGGGGTGGTGAACGACGTCCAGAACTTCTCACCCACACTTAGCCTGGAGAGCCGCCTGGGCTTCAGCCGCAGCGAAGACTTTGGCGGGCCGAAGAGCCTGGGGACAAGCCCCACTACGTTGGGCTTTCCCGGCTACATTGCCTCCAACTCCAAAGCCCAGGCGCTGCCTTATATCACGTTTTCCGACGGGGCAAGCATACCCAGCCTGAGCGGCAAGACGAACACCAGGGAGGACTTTGACGACATTCAGCTCTTCACCGAATTGACCAAGGTATGGGGCAAGCACGTCTTCAAAGCCGGTACGGACTTCCGGGTCAACAAGGAGTCTCGCCTCAATTCGGCGGCGGCTAACGGCGAATTCGACTTCCACGCCGGGAATAATGACTTTGTGACCGCCAGCAACGGCAGCAGCGGGAGCAAGCAGCCGTTCGGCGGAGCGTTCGCTCTGTTCGATCTGGGCCTGCCGACCGCCGGGTCGTACGATATTGAAACCCCATTCCAGTTCAACAACTGGTATTTTGCCGAATTCTTTCAGGACGACTACAAGATGCTGCCGAATCTGACCATCAGCTACGGCATTCGTCTTGACCATGAAACGCCGGTCACCGAAAGCAAGAACCAGATGGCCAACGGCTGGCTCCCGAATGCCATCAATGGATCAACCAATGCCGCTGAGGCGGCATATGCGGCAATCGCGAACAAGCCTCCTTTGGCGCCTCAGTCCATTTCGCCTACGGGCGGCATCACCTATGCGACGTCCAGCAATCGCCATGCCTACTCGCCGGCTGCGCTCTATATCAGCCCCAGAATCGGCTTTGCGTATGCACCGGGCTTCGGGCATGGAAAGCTGGCCATTCGCGGTGGTTTCGGCATCTACGTCAATCCGTTCGGCGACTACAATTTCGGCCAGTCGTACGGATATGCGCAGACCACGGCTGAGACCATCAGCAATAACAGCCACTTGACGCCGGCAACGACGCTCTCCAATCCGTACCCGTCAGCTTCGCCCATCATTCCGCCCGTGGGCTCGGCCCTGGGCTACAACACCCAGCTCGGCAACAGCGTTTCGTTCTATGACCCCAATGTCCGGGTACCGTACTCTGAGAAGTGGACCCTCGATATCCAGAAACAGCTTGGAAGAACCTGGATGGTGGAGGTCGGCTACATGGGCATGCACGGAGTTCACTTTTCCTACAGCAACAACCTGGCCGCAGTACCGCTGCTGCCGCTGCTGGTGCATTCAGAATTTCCGGATGCAACTCTGACAGCAGAACTGAACAAGCCGGTAACAAACCCGTTCAAGGGCACCATGCCGGGAACGGCCTCCGTTCCCAACACCACCAGCCTCCAGACGGGCTCGACCGTCTCGGTGGCAACTCTGCTGCATGCCTATCCCGAGTACAGTGGCGTAACCGAGCAACTGAATCCGGGGGCGAGCGAGAACTTCAACGCGCTCCTGTTCCGCATCGGCAGCCAGATGTACCATGGGCTGACATTCAATTTCAACTACGAGTACTCGCGGCAGTTGGGCTACGTCACGCAGCTCAACAACGGCGGGCCACTCTGGTACGGCGAAACCACCTCGGACTTCCCGAACCATGCATCACTCATCCTGACGTACGAATTGCCATACGGCAAGGGCCGCGCTTTCTCGCCCAGCTCCACGTTCCTCAATGAGGTCTTCGGCGGCTACACGATCACGTCGATCTACCAGTTCCTCTCAGGCACCGCCGATTCCTGGGGGAACGTCAACTACACCGGCAACTTCCACGACTTCAACAACAACCCGCACGATTACCGGACGCCGTCGTTCAATACGTCGGATTTCGACAAGAAATCCGCCGATCAGCCCAATGGTTACAACTACCGGACGTTTCCCAAGTACCTGCTCCGCAGCGACCCGACGAACAATTTCGACCTTTCGATGCTGAAGAACTTTGCCATTGGCGACCTGATGGTGATCCAGCCGCGCTTTGACGCTTTCAATGCGTTCAACCGGCCGCAGTTCTCGAATCCCAATCTGTCGCCAACTTCGAGCTCGTTCGGCATGATCACCAAGCAGCTGAACACCAACCGCCAACTGCAGCTTGGGATTCACATCCTGTTCTAAACCTCAGCGCAAGCCAAACCAGCGGGGGAGATGCGGAAACGCATCTCCCCCGTTTGTTTGTTCACGCAGGCAGAGGGCCAGCGGAGGGAAAAAGCCGGCCGTCTGGACGGAGCGGGCATTCGAATGGCAATTGTTGCCTTGCCTGATTGCTCGCCTATTCCTCG
>JAJZKY010000692.1 GCA_021803885.1 Planctomycetota bacterium | reverse complement strand
AGAAGTTTTTGCGATGGAAGATCCGTGCGAAGGCGCGCCTGACGGCTGTTGCGGGCGGCCTCTTCGGCGCGCTCGATCTCCAGGGCCTCCAGAATCCGCTGACGTACGATGGCCCAGCGCTGTTCCAGCGGACGCATCAGGACAGGTTCGATCAGCAGCAGGATGTCCTCTTCGCTGGTGTAGTGCGCGCCGATGAGGGAACGGCGGGCCGGATCGAGAGAACGCTCGAACAGTGTGCCGAAGATCGCGGGAGCGACGTGGGACCAGTCGTAATTTTTTGAGACCTCGTACAAGATGCCGAGATCGGCAAGGTCGAGCTGAATGATCGAGGAGCTATCGAAGAGGCCGCCATTGAAATACTTGATGCTGTGCTCGCCGAAAATGCCCTCAGGCTGGCTCATCGCCTCAAACAGTAGCTTGAGCTTGCGAAGGAATTTGGTGGGGAGCAAACGATCTTCGCTTTGCAGCAGGTTGCGGAAGACATGGTTGGGCAACAAGCCAATGGAATCGGCGAAGAGGCAGAAGAGCAGTCGCACCAGGAAATGAGCTATTTCAGCGCGGCTGGCGCCAAGATTGCGTTCCTCGAGTTCGAGGCGTTCCGCAAGACGGCTGAAATGTGCGGCCGTTTCCTTGGTGACCTGGGCATCGGTAAACTCCGGGCGAAGGACGTTGTAGTCGCCAAGGAGAGCGCGCAAAACTTCCAGCGGTGGAAGAGGGCAGGTCGCTGTGACTTTGTTGTGATTGAGGTCGTCCAGGTTGAAGGCATAGACGCGCTTGTTTGTGGCAGTGAAATTCGTATGGACTTCGAAGCGGTCGAGGTCGCAAACCACAAGCAGAGGAGGATTTCCCAAGTCCTCGCGGTAGTCGTTGAGTTGGTCGTAAGCCTTCTTAAGGTCCTTGTGCTTGCCTTTGTACTCCCATGCAAAGTGATCGCGGAGCCAGACATCGGCGAAGCCTTTGCCTCCGCGAGTTTTGCTTACGTGTTTCTCAAAGGCATAACGATCCCCAATGGAATCGCTTGCGGCGGGCCCAGGTTCTCCGAGCATGTCGCACAGATTGAGAAAGTGCGACTGGGACCCAGCATCCTCAGATTGCGAGAATATCTTCCAGCGATTGACAAATTCGGCAACGGACAGGCCCATGGGTATGTTGGCAGTTTACAGGGATGCGGAGGACGGGCAAGTCTCTACGGACCGCCTGCGGCGTTACCGCCGCCGCCACCGGTATCACCACCGCCTCCAGCGCCGCCACCACCTTGCCCACCCAGGTTCCAGGAGGCAGAGAACAGGTTCTGGCCGGCAGAGGGGGATGCGTTCAGGATTGGCTCGACACCAGCGAGCAAGGTGCAAACGGTGAGCGAGCCGGGCGATCCCTGGGTCGCGACGATCATCACTGCGTCGCCGTGATGCAGGTCAGCCAGTTGCACCACCGGAGTCCGCTGCAGCATTTGCGAGATATTTTCATTGTGCCGGCCCTCGGCGGTCGCAGAGGAAGGCGCCAGCGGACCGTTTGCGTGCTGCGCGGCCCCGGAGGTCATGGCAGGGGAGGGTGCACGCGTCGCGTCTCCGGCGCGCGGATTGTGGGTGGGCGCGCCAGGGCCATGGCTGCTCCCAGCCTTGAAGCGCGCCGCAATCGCCTGGGCCATCATGGCGGGCAACTTATGCAATTGCGAGTCGGCATTGATCTGAATCACCAGCGGTTTCTTCGTCTTGAAGTCGGTTACCGTGACGGTGTTGGCGGCTGGATCGGTCGAGACAACCGACCCGGCGATATTGCGAAAGCTTCCCGCAACGATTTCGTCGGCCTGCATTGCTGTGCCCGCCGCATTGTTGTTGCCACGGGCCCGAAGTTGGTCGCCGGGTTGAATTTGATCCAAGGTTGCCACTTTTGTGTCGGTGAACTTGATGGAGCCTGGCGCGTAGAGGCGAATTACCGTCCTGGGTGTCGTGTGGATGGCGATCATGCTGCGCAGATGGGCGATCGTCACAGTCCCGGCGGCTACGTCGACAGTTTTCACGATGCCGCCAATGCCGCGTCGTTGCCAGTCCGCCTCCTCGGCCTGATGTTCTTTGGCAATGTCGGCTTCCCGCATGGCGATGACCGTGGTTGCGGTTGGGCCGGATCCATCTGCAGCCGGCCGTATCGCGATGAGCACACGGTCGCCGACGGCCAGATCCGTCAGGTGAATCGGGGTCGCGCCGGCAATGGTTTTTGCGCCAGGCATGGTTTCCAGAATGCGCGCCGAATCGGCGACTGTCACCGTGGCCGGTGGTCCAGAGTCGGGCTTGACGGTGAGCAATTGGCCTTTGACCGAAACGACCGATCCAACCAGGCGGCTTACGGTGGCCGGTTGGGTGCCCGTCTGTTGGGCTGTGAGTGTACAAGCGGCAGGGGGCAGGACGCCGGAGAGTCCGCCGAGCAGGAGAATCGAACACAGCAACCTGAGTGAGCCCATGGAAAACCTTTCTCCTTCGTTTATCGCGATGCAAGCATAACGCGTATGTCCCACATGTAGATGGTGACGTTCTGCCCGCTGGAAGGTTTCATGAATCGAGCCCATACTATACCCTTTTTGAGTATGTCGGCTATGGCGGAGCGGGGAGAACGCGCATGAGAAGACCGAGCTGGTTGCAGCGATTTCTTTCGCTGGGCTTGATATTGAGTTTCACCTGGGGCGCATCGCCGATCTTTGCCGCGCAAGCGCTGCGAGCCAGCGGCGAGACCCTCGTGATGATTCGGCATGGGGAGAAGCCACCTGCGGGGCTCGGGCAACTGGACTGCAAGGGATTGAACCGGGCTCTGGCGCTGCCAGCTTTGCTGATTGGGCGATTTGGCAAGCCGGATTTCATCTATGCGCCCAATCCATCGGATCAATTGCGGGACGGACTCTGGGGGCCTCCCTACTCCTATGTGCGGCCGTTGGCAACGATTGAGCCGACTGCGATTCGTCTGGGCATGCCGGTCAATACGCAGATTGGATATGACCAGATTGCGGCGCTGCAACAGGAACTGCTGCAGCCCGCCTATGCCCACGCGCTGATTTTTGTTGCGTGGGAACACGACAATTTGCATCGGTTCGCCCAGCGGATGCTGCAGGCCTATGGGGACGGCGCATCGCAATTGCCTCCTTGGCCGGGCTGGGATTATGGCACGATCTACGTTTTCCATATCACACGACCAGACGGCGGCGGTAAGCCGCATGCAACGCTCAATCTTCAGCAGGAGAATCTGGGGAGCAGGCTGACGAACACCTGCCCCGGTCCGAAGTAGACAGATGGGCCGGCGAAGATGCAGCATCCAAGGGAATTCGCGTGATCTGGCGCGGGATGCGACGGCTGGTGCAATGGGTGCCCGTGCCAGTGGGCGCGGCTGTGTTGTTATATGTTGGCGGGGCCGCAAAAGCGCTGCTGT
>JAJZKY010000691.1 GCA_021803885.1 Planctomycetota bacterium | reverse complement strand
CTGGTACATGGAGCAGGCGGCGAATTCCAGCGGCGTGGCCGGCAGTGAATTCAAGGATTACCGCGATATCCGAACGCTGATCGAAATCGGCACGCCGAATCTCGGCTCGCCGTTGGCGAATATGGTGGATGCAATATACAGTGATCCATTGATTGGGAGCGCCGGTCCATCTGGATTCTTCCTCCCATTGAAGTTCGATACGCTCCGTGCTTTTTTAAGCTATCTGCAGCCCGCCCTCCTGCCCACCGCTACGACTGATGGCAACCCATTCCCATTCTATGAGGATGGCGCGGTGGACAGCCCACTGCTGCAGCAACTCAATGGGAATAATCCGTTCAACGATGGCGTCAGCTACGCCGCTGTCGTCGGAACGGATATCAATCTGCCCACCGGTAACAAAGTCTTGCCGCCGTATTATTTGGATTCCTACTATGATATGCAGCCGCTCGGATCTAATGGCCAATCTTATTTTCCGTGGATTAACACGCTTGATGGTGCCGCCAACGATTCGGTCGTGCCCCTCTGGAGCGCACTGCTCCCCGATAAGCCCTATGATCTCTACGTGGATGCACCGCACACTCAACTTGAGTCCAACACCGCAACCGAAGCGGACGTGTTGTCGCTCTTGGCCAATCCGAATCTTCCGCTCGGCAGCGCCCAAGCTGCGGCGGCTGGCACCAGCGGCTGGAACCCGCCGGTTAGCGATCAGAATGCCTACAGCGGCGGAACCAATAGCGGTCCAAGCACGGAGGTTTCCGGCGCGGGGTTGAACCCAGCCGCGATTGTCGGTGTGCAGTTGGACGGAAACCATGATTACAATTCAGCCACTTGGAATCTTTCTGTCACAACAGGCCCGACCGCCGGCGCGGGCATTAAAAATCCAGTGCTTACCGGGATGGCGCAGAAGGGCCAGCTTGAGGCGGGTGTCAGCGTCTCACTGGTCGCTTCAAGCGGTGCGTATGGCATTCCTCCCGATACGATGGATACGGCAACTATCGCTTATGGCGATGCGGGCTTGTCTGTTAACGCCAGCGTCTGGTCGGCGGCTTGTCCCAACGATTATGTTCCCTTCCAGATTAACTCGCTGGAGATGGGCCGGGGGATCACGCAGGGCGTCACCGGCCCATCATCGCTTGTTGTTGTGCAGAACGATAGCGTCCACCAAAGCGCACTTGTTGGCTACACGCTGGGAAATCTTTGGTCGCCCACGACGCAAGTGAATCTGCCGGCGTATACGCCGGCCACGCCTGTCGTTGTCTCGGATGATCCCAGCGGAGCGATTCAGCTCACGCTTAACGGCGCATTCCAAGTAACGGATGCGACCTCAGGCTCATCGCCGACTTCCTACGATGTCAAGATTTATGACACCAATAGTGATTTGCTTTACGAAAATGATGTGTCGGCGGCGTCGGAACCATCCGGCGTCTGGGATGGTCTGGCACTGAGTTATTCGTTGGCTGCTACACTGAACCACGATGCCAATGGTGACATAATCGGGATCAATGGTTCGTATGCAAGTCCGTTGAATATATTGCAGAACTTCTGGGAACCCGTGCTGTCAAATCCGCTAGATTCCAGCACCGTGGAGGTGCAGTGATGACGACGAGCTTATGCACAACATCGGCCGCTGGATATTCAGCGAGCCGGCGGCTGTTGGTCGCCCGCGTTGCGTTAATCCTGGGCTGGATGGTCTTGGTGGTATGCCTGCCGATGCCCATGTTTTATGTTGCAGGGTTTTGGAATCCGCTGCCGCTGACCTCCTACTCTACCTTTGCGGTGGTACGGTGGTTCGTGGATGGTCCCAACCAATTTCTTGGGAAGGCTCCATTGACTTTTGGGGGTGCCCCCAGCCATTTTATGGGCACATTCTTGCTCTCGCCGTTTTTTGTTGGTCTGGCTGCGGGAACTCTGGCCGCTCTTGTACCAGTCCTTATTGCCCGACCACGGCTACTCTGGGCATGCCGGATTGGGACTATGGGAATTTTTGGAGGCTGGATATTATACGGGGGGGGACAATTGATAGGATCTCTCATGGATCCAAACATACTAAACGAGCCTGGAGGCATTGGAATGGGATTTCTATTTTGTGTGGTTGGCAGTCTGCTAATTGGCCTTTCGGCGTGGATACGTCCGGCAGGGGCCAGAAAATCCGACAGCGGAACCAGTCGGCAGAGGGCGGTACCGCCATTCGCCCCCCCATCAGATGTGGGAGATGGATGATAGTCTGCGCACGGTTCGCCAACCCCAATCTCCCCTTGGGCAGCGCGGAGGCAACCTCAGCTGACGCCGCCGATCCGGCCGGCTCAACCGGCTGGAATCCACCAATCAGCGATCAGAATGCCTACAGCGGCGGGACAAATAGCGGCCCGAGCACGGAAGTTTCCGGCGCTGGGTTGAACCCAGCCGCGATTGTCGGCGTGCAGTTGGACGGAAACAATGATTACGGTCCCGCCACATGGAATCTTGATGTTACATCCGGGCCGGAAGCTGGCGCGGGCATTAAAAATCCAGTTCTCACCGGGATGGCCACCAAGAGCGAGCTGACCAACGGCCTGACCATTTCGCTGGAGGCATCCAATGGCGTGCCAACCAGTTATAGCTCTCCATCACCTTGGCTGGGAATTCCCGCCTCCGGGTTGAGCTGGGACCAACTTGATTCCAGCACGGCCGTGTATGGTGAAAGCGGCGTCTTTGTCGATGCGAACGCCTGGGCTGCCGCTGGCCTGAATGACTATGTTCCTTTTGAGATCACCGTGCCGGAGATGGGCCGTGGCATTACGCAGGGCGTAACCGGCCCGTCGTTGAATGGCGTACAGGATGACAGTGCGCTGGGATCGGCGATAGTGGACTACACGATTGGTAATCTGAGCTCGGCGAGCACGCAAGTGAATCTGCCGGCCTATACGCCGCCGGCACCGGTGGTGGTGTCGGATGACCCCACGGGCTCGATTCAACTGCAACTCAACGGTGTGTTTAAAGTAACAGATGCTACTTCCGGTTCGTCTCCAACTTCTTACAACGTAAAGCTGTACGATTCTGGCACTCTTCTATATGAACAGGATGTCAGCGCGGCATCGGAGCCGGTGGGCGTGTGGAATGGCTTGGCCATATCGTACTCGCTTGCGGCATCGCTTAATCACGATGCCAACGGCGACATCACCAATACCGTCAACAACGTGCTGGTAACCGTACCCAGCCCGGCGAATATTTTGCAGAATTTCTGGGAGAACAATGTCACGGGAGACGGCGGTTATAACTCTGGCACAGTGGAGATATCGTGATGGGGGCGCAGGTTCGCATGACGACAATTGGCGAGCGCTCAGCCCGTATGAGGCTGGGCGTCGCCCGTACGGTATTAGCCTTGGGCTGGGTTGCTCTGGTGGCCAGCTTGCCCATGGGAATGGTCGCCGAT
>JAJZKY010000690.1 GCA_021803885.1 Planctomycetota bacterium | reverse complement strand
ATCAATGAGCAAAAGTAAGGAAGGAGCATGGTAATGCGAAAGGAAAACGTGGCTTACGACAAGGCGTACGCGTTTGCGCTGAAGGTCATCGCGGCGTGCGAACTGATCCGGCAGCAGCGGCGCGAGTTCGTACTTTCGCGGCAGTTGGTACGCAGCGGCACATCCATCGGAGCAAATCTGGCTGAGGCCGAGGCGGCGATTTCCGGTGCCGATCTATCGAGCAAGGCCTCAATTGCGTACAAAGAATGCCGTGAATCCAAGTACTGGATATCACTGCTGCGCGATGCGGGTTACATGGACGGTGCAACCGCCTCCGATCTGCTTGAATCGGCCGACGAAATATCCAGAATATTGTTTTCAACCATACGAACCTTGCGCTTCGCTTCAAAGAACAAAGAACAATGAACAATGACCAAACGCCAAGGAATAACGCTCACTGATCAATTTATTTTGATCATTGATCATTGCTCATTGAACATTGAAGCGCAGCGCCCGCCACCCCCTTTTTGGAGAAAAGCAATAATGGATTCATTTGTTTTGATCGTTGTTCCTTGCTCATTGATCATTGGAGCGCAGCGATGAAAATCGCCCTATCTTTTCCGGGTTGTCATCGCCGGGGCGGCGTTGAGCGTGTGGTGGTGGAGTGCGCCAATTTTTTGGCGGCGCGCGGGCATGGGGTTTCCGTTATTTCAGCGGAATTTGACGAAGGTGTGCTTTCGGCAGGGATAAAAAGGGTTCCGGTTGATGCGAATTCTCGTGTGCCGCTGTTCCGACTTCGCCGCTTTGCCAGGAGAAGCCCGGCGGCGCTGAAGGGCATGAACCCGCAGCCAGATGTTCACGCAGCCTTTGGGGTGATTTCTCCGCCGGGCGGGGTATTCTGGGTGCCAAGCGTACACAAGGCATGGATTGAAATCAGCCAGCGTGAACGCAATTTGAGGGGGCGGGCTAAGCAGTGGATCAACCCGATTCATCCCTATCTGCTGGCACGGGAGAAATGGTATTTTCAGGGCCGCCGCTACGCCCGGCTCATCGCCCTGACTGAACAGGTTAAGGCTGATCTGATGCGATTTTATAACGTGCCGGCAGCGGATATTGACATATTGCCCAACGGTTATAACCCGGAGGAATTTAACGTCGAACGGCGCGGCGTTGATCGTGTGAAAGTGCGGGCGGAATTGGGATATGCGGATTCCGACAGGGTGATTATTTTTGTGGCCAATGAGTTGGAGCGTAAAGGCTTTGGGCCGCTGATGCGGGCGATGGCACAATTGCGCGACGATTCGCTGCGGCTGCTGGTGGTGGGGCGGGTAGTGCCGGGCGGGTATATTGCGGAAATGCAGCAATTGGGGGTTGCGGATCGGGTGAAATTGATTGGCCCCAGCAGTGATGTGGGGCGCTATTATGCCGCCAGCGACGTATTTGCGTTGCCGACCACGTATGAGGCATGGGGCCTGGTGATTGTTGAGGCGATGGCGTGTGGATTGCCGGTGCTGACAAGCCGATTGGCGGGTGCCGCCATTACCGTGCAGGAGGGCCAAACCGGGGAGCTACTGGATAATCCACGGGATGTGGAAGAAGTGGCGGCGAAACTGCGGAAAGTGTTGGCGTTGAGCGCAGGGAACGCCGCCGCGATTGCGGCGATGGTCGAGGGGTACCGTTGGGAAAATGTGCTCTCTGTGTTCGAGCACCTTCTTGGGAGCAGCAGATGACGGAGCACCGTGTAGCCGGGTTGGCAAAACCGAGGGGACACGGTGCCAGGCGCGGTCTGCTCGGCACCGCGGGCGGGGCCGAGGCGGATCCGGGCGCGGGCCGGAAGCATTTTGCCGCGCTCGACGGGGTACGGGGGTTAGCAATCATCCTGGTGATGGCATACCACTATATGGTGCTCATGCCGTTCACGATACACAGCGCCGCCCTCGGGGCCGCCGTGGTAGTCTGCTCAAAAGGGTGGTGCGGTGTTGACCTATTCTTCGTTCTGTCGGGCTTCCTAATCACCGGAATCCTCTACGACTCAAGGGAAAACCCGCGTTATTTCCGTAACTTCTATGCCCGCCGCACGCTACGCATTTTCCCGCTCTACTACGCGGTACTCCTCTCTGTCGCGGCTCTCCTGTTCCTCGCTTGGTTGCTGGTGCCGCGCCTATGGCTGGCTCAACCCAAGCTGGGCGAACTCGCTGCGGTTCAGCCTTGGCTCTGGACCTACACGACAAATATCGCCGTTGCCAAGGGGATACCCGTGCCATTGGTTGCCCATTTCTGGTCGCTTGCGGTCGAGGAACAATTCTATCTAGTGTGGCCGTTAGTGATGTTTGCCCTCCCCAAACGTGCGATGGCTCCCGTCGCACTGTCCCTGGCCACGGCGGCACTATTCATACGATTGGGGCTGACCTACGCTGGCTGGAGCGACGGGGCGATATACGTGCTGACGCCGTGTCGGATGGACTCGCTGGCCGCCGGAGCGCTCGCTGCCATCCTCATGCGGGACCCCAGGTTCGGGCTGAAGCGCCTTGTCGGTCCTGCGGTGTTTCTGGCTGGCACGTGTGGCGCGGTACTCGCGACGGCGTTCGTCGCCCTGCCGCTTTCGCACGTGGGCCATGTCAAATGGGCGTCCCTGCCGCAGGGAACTGGGATATTCTCGCAACATGCGATGGCGGTGCTGCGCTTCCACTACAGCGGGTATTCGCGTGATATACTGATGACGCTGCTTTCGGTATTCTTTGCCTCGCTGTTGGTGCTCTCGATCTCACCGGGCGCGCTGTGGTCGATTCCGAATCGTATGTTCTCTTGGACGCCGTTGCGTATTGTCGGTGGATACAGCTACGGCCTTTACGTATTCCACTTCATTGTCGAGCGGACAACCACAATGGCATTGAAGGTGACTCATTGCACGCCGCTGCTGTACCACACGGGCGCTGGAATTGCCGGTGTGGTCGCAGCGAATATCCTCGTGACCTCGGGATTGGCGTTCGCAAGCTACCACCTTCTCGAAAGGCGGTTCTTGGCACTGAAACGCAACTTCCCCGAGACGGCTCCGGCGACGCCGCAGCCCCCGCCCGCAGGCCGGGATCTGCGCCAGCGAGGGTAGCCCGCTGGCGAACCCCCGCATCGGGGACAACGGCGGTGGAATAGTACAAGTGGCCTGCGGTGCTGGAGAAATACGAGGCGGTATTGCGTGGAGCGGCGGCTCAATGAGCGAAGTCAGTATTGATCAGTATTGGTCAGTATTGGTCAGTATTGATCAGTATAGTCAGTATTGGTCAGTATATTCGGTATTGATCAGAAGCCTGTCCCGTGCGCGCCGGGGTGAACTTTTGTTCATTGTTCATTGAGCGCGGGGTGCCTGCGAGGTATGCTGTTGTCATGGAACGGATCGTCATTGATTCTGATATTTGCAACGGGGTGCTGCCGATTCATTTGTCG
>JAJZKY010000689.1 GCA_021803885.1 Planctomycetota bacterium | reverse complement strand
GAGGGGCCCTTTGAACTACTGAGTCGGCCCATAATGGTTAAACTTTTTATAGTTTGATTCGTCTAACTGACTATGGAGCGAGTGGACGGGCGGAAGCTATCGATTGCGGCATTGAATGAGCGGCGGCGGCGGGCAAGTGGCTCAATGAGACCTATCCGAAGATCGCCAAGCGCGCCAAACAAGAGGGAGCGGAGATCCACTGGGGCGATGAAACCGGGCTGCGATCCGACGATGTGCGCGAGCGCGGTTATGCGCCCAGGGGTGAGACGCCGGTGTTGCGCGTCCACCGCAATCGCTCCAGCCTGAGCGTGATTGCGACGGTGACCAACAAGGGGCAGATGCGCTGGAATATCTTCTCCGGCGCGTTGCATGCGAAGGTCCTGATCGGCTTCCTGAAACGGTTGACCCGCCACGAGCGGAGAAAGCTCTTCTTGATTTTGGACAATCGGCGTGTCCATCACTCGCAGTTGGTCAAACAATGGCTGAAGGCCAATGCCGACAAGATCGAGGCCTTCTATCTGCCCAGCTATTCCCCGGATCTGAAGCCGGACGAGTTGCTCAATGCCGACCTGAAGCAAAGGGTCGCCACAACCGCCCCGGCAAGAACCAAGACGGCCCTGACAAGGACCGCATCCACTTCGCCCCGCAGTATCCAGAAGCAGCCGCAACGGGTGCAGCGCTACTTCCTCCATCAGCATGTCAGGTATGCCGCTTGAGTATGATCATTTCGGGCCGGATCAATAACGTGGCATTTTCTGTGTTGAGAAGCGCCCCCGCGTTCGACGAGACTTTCACCGTGGTGGAAGCCGACCTGATCGAGAGCTTCGTATCGGCCCTGGCAATCTGGTCAATCTGAAGATGGAACGGGCCAATCGACGCGGTACTGAAGCCGGGTGATGTTGCCGTAACCTCGTAATCGCCAATCGTCAGAAATTCCATTCTGCCAATTCTTAGATATATTGTCCGTATTACGAGCAAATCGGCACGATGAGACTGCCATATTTTTCGATAGGGGCTGAAATGAATACCGTGATGGACCCGAGCATTTGCCAGACGATTGCAAAAGGCGGTGTGATCCCGGCCCACCCGCTGGCTCTGACTGCGGAACGAAGGCTGGATGAGAGACGGCAGCGGGCCCTGTCTCGCTACTATATCGATGCAGGCGCTAGCGGACTTGCGGTGGGAGTTCACACGACGCAGTTTGCCATTCGAGATTCGCGCATTGGACTATTCGAGCCGGTCTTGCAATTGGCGGCTGCAGAGATGGATCGGGCCGATCAGGTCCGTACAGAACCCCTGGTGAGAATTGGCGGAATCTGTGGAGATACGGCACAGGCGCTGCGAGAGGCCCGGCTGCTGGCCGATTTGGGATATCACGCGGGCCTGTTAAGCCTTGGAGAATTGCGCGAGGCAGACGATGAGATGCTGCTTCATCATTGTCGCCGAGTTGCTGAGGTGCTCCCTATCGTAGGCTTCTATCTGCAGCCGGCTGCGGGCGGACGCTTGCTCTCGTTTCGCTTCTGGCGAGAATTTGTAGAAATTGAAAATGTGGCCGCCATCAAAATCGCGCCGTTCAATCGCTACCAGACGCTCGATGTAGTCCGGGCGGTCGCCGAATCGGGGCGGCAAATCCCACTCTATACAGGGAACGACGACAACATCGTGATGGATCTTCTGGCTCCATATTCATTCTCCGCCAATGGCGAAAAGAAGGAACTCCGTATCGTGGGCGGGCTGCTGGGCCACTGGGCGGTTTGGACCCGCAGTGCCGTCAAACTTCTTCAGGAATGTCATGCAGCCGTTTCCGGCGGGAACGGTATTTCCCAGGAGCTACTGCAACGGAGCAATCAGATCACCGATGCCAATGCAGCGCTGTTCGACGCGGCAAACAATTTTCGCGGCTGTATCCCCGGTCTCCACGAGATATTGAGACGCCAGGGATTATTGCAAGGGGTCTGGTGCCTGAATCGAAACGAATCCCTCAGCCCCGGCCAGAAAGAGGAGATCGATCGTGTCTGCGCTTCCTATCCCCATCTGAAGGATGACGAGTTTGTTCTCCAGGGCCTGGATCGATGGCTGCGCCCCTGACGTTGACGACATGGATTTTCAAATCCAAGTTTCCGGAAAGTGCAAAGGAGAAAAAACACTATGAATCGCAGAAGCCTGCTGCAGGGTCTTTCGTTCAGTATGCTCGCGGCCAAATTATCTGGCGCCTCCTCTTTATACGGTCAAGCCACGGAGCCGCAGCCGGAACCTGCGCGTCGCATCTCGGCCAATGATCGCATCAACATCGGCATCATCGGGCCCGGAAGCCGCGGGCAGGAGTTGGTCCGGCAATTGCTCCGTACTCCTGGCGTGGAAATTGCCGCGCAGTGCGACGTGTATGAACCGCGGTTTGCCGAAGTCAACGAACTGGTCGGCAAGAAGGTGCCCGCGTATCAGGACTATCGCGAGCTGCTGCAGCGCAAAAACCTGGACGCAATCTATATTGCAACTCCGCCGGTGTTTCATGCCAGCTATGCCATCGCCGCCATGAAAAGCGGGCGGCCGGTCTATTGCGAAAAAACCCTTGGCTTTACCCCAGAAGATTCCCAAAACGTCGTGGACGCGGTCTCCAGGACCGGTCAGATTTTTCAGATAGGCCATCAAATGAGGTATGCGTCCTGGATTCGCGACTCCATTCAGCGCGTACATCAGGGAGAGATTGGAGAACCGACCCAGGTGTACTCGTACTATCATCGCAGCGACAACTGGCGGCGCGAAGTGCCGAATCCCAGCCTGGAACGCCTGATGAACTGGCGCCTCTATCGCGACACTTCCGGCGGTTTGTTTGAAGAACTTGGTTCCCATCAAATCGATATTGCCAATTGGGTCTTCAAAGAACAGCCGCAAGACGTTCTGGGCACAACGAGTATCGCGGTCTACCATGATGGCCGCACGGTAGGCGACAATGTGCAGGCGGTACTGGGCTATTCCAAGGGCAGGCGCCTGTTTTTCAGCTCCATTACAGACAACGCTCTGGCGGGCAATCAGATTTGGGTTTATGGCACCGATGGCAGTTTGCAGATTACGGGCGAAGATGCGACGTTTTACCGCAAGAAGGAAAAGACGATTACGGCCGCATCGCATTCTCAAGTTGTGCAGCGCGGACTGAAAACCGGCGCTTCCTATGCTCCGGACTCTGTGATGCCATATCGCGGACCGGGAGACCCAGTGCCTGTCAGGAATCGCGAAGAGCCGACGCTCACCGCTTGCAAGTCTTTTGTCGAATGCGTGCGCAACCAGCAGCAGCCGTTCGCGAATGTTGACGTGGGCTTCGGATCGGCAATGCCATGCTCAATTGGGAAACGCGCCTTCGCTGACGGACGCGCGATGAAGATTCCGCAATTGAAGCGGCTGAGTTGAAGCACATTTTTTCTCTGA
>JAJZKY010000688.1 GCA_021803885.1 Planctomycetota bacterium | reverse complement strand
GAGAACGGCATTGCTGGTCTGCGCAGCGTAAGCGTCCGGCGATGTGCATGGGTGGGGCGCAGGTCGTTGCGGCGTGGGGTGGGCTTGCGGCTAGCGTGGGCCGCGTCGAGCTTGTGCGACGGCGGCGTCGCTGGCCTCGGCCTTGGCTCGCCGGGGTTTTTCGTGCGTATCACTGTGGCGGTCGGGCCGGAACCCCGATGGCCATCAGGACCGCGTGCAGCGTCTTGGTTTTCATTTTTGAGATGGGAATTGTGATGAGAACATCGTCTTGGTTGGCGAGCCGATGTACGACCACCCATGTTGGGACCGCCGACCACGCCTGGTGCGTAGCCGCCGCGTGCCGCCATGCACCCGGTGGTTATGGCCCCGCCGCCAACGCTTCCGGCTCATCCACCGGCACGGTTTTCTCAACCGCCTTGGCCTGGATACCGGCTTTCACGGCCGCTTGGACTTCCGCCGCCGCTGCCAACTGTTGCGACCGCCACCGGTCCGGCAAGAGTTCATCAAGTTGCTCCTCGGTCGTGGCCGGAATCCGGGTCAGCACATCGCGCAAATACGCCCATGGTTCCACATGGCAGCGTTGACAGGTGCTTATCAGCGTGTAGAGAATCGCCGCCGTCGTGCCTCCGTTGTCGCTGCCCGCAAAGAGCCAGTTCTTTCTCCCCAACGCCACCCGACGCAGGGCGTTCTCCGAGACGTTATTATCAATGGCCAATCGGCCATCGGTGATGTAGATGCACAACGCTTCCCATTGGTTGAGGGCGTAAGTAATGGCTTCGCCCACCGGACTCTTGGGCAGAACGTGTCCACCGTTGATCGCCTGTTGAGCCAGCATCCATTTCTGGAAGGCCTCCAATCGTGGCCGGGCCATTTCCTGCCGCAGCTTGGCCCGTTGCGGGGCATCAAGTTCCTGCTGGTTGGCCTGATCCTCCACATCATAAAGCAACCGGATATGGGCCAAGGCCGCAATACTGGCCTGGCTGTCACTGGCCCGGGCATCGTAAAACTTCCGCCGTACATGGGCCCAGCAGGCCACCTCCACCACTTGCCCTCCGGCTTTGCCGGCATAAATGCCGTCATAACCGCCAAACGCATCCGCCTGTAAAAAGCCGCTCCATCCCCGCAGGAACGCGACCGGTCCGTCCCGGCTTCGGCTCGGAGTGAAGTCAAAGACGTTGTACGGATGCCGCTGGTCCCCTACATACACCCAGAAGCGGCCCGTGTGTGTGCCACCGGCCTGCGGATCCAGCACATCCACCGGCGTGTCATCGGTATGCACCACCGGAGATTGCAGGGTCAATGTCCGCATCCGCCGGTACAACGAGGTCAACGCCACCGCCACGCCCGCCGCCCAGCCACAAAGCGTGGAACGCGAGAACTGCATCCCGCTGCGGGCCAGAATGCTCTCCATGCGGTACATCGGCAGATGATCCCCATATTTGCTCAACACCACATACGCCAGCAGGCCCGGAGCAGCCAATCCCTTTTCAATGGGAGATAAGGGCTTTTCCGCCAGGGTGATCTGGGCACCCTTGGCCTTTTGCTCGCAGGACTTGCAGGCATATTTGAATTGAATGTGTTCCAGCACCAGCAGCTTGGCCGGAATGATTTCCAGTTGCTCACTGCTCTCCTGGCCAATCAGGGAACGCTTCACCCCGCAGCACGGACAGAGCTTCTGGTCTTCCGGCAAATCATGGAGAATCTTCTGGCGCGGTAAATCCGCAGGAAGTTTCCTTCGCCCGTGGCCTTGGCCGGTCTGGGCCTTGGTCAGATCCGGGATGGCCGAGTTGGCCGGAGCGGGCGGTACGGGGGTGGCCACAGGTTCCGGCCGGGGCTGGAGTTGATCCATGATCTCCCGGAACAAAACCATATCGGTATCGTTGAGCTGCTCACGGGAACGACCATAGAGTTTTCTAAGCAAATTCTCAATCCGATGCTGCAATTCCCGGTTCTTGGTTTCCCGTTCCATCAGACGTTCGAATAACTCGATGATGATCGCGTGACACCCGTTGATGTCCGCGGGTAAATCAATGGTGTTACCGATGGGGGCCAAAGAGGATGAAGGGGCTGAATTTTGCGTTTCGTCGTGCACTGACAGTAATACGTACAAGATCGCAAAAGGTTGCGGTAAAAACAAAAAAAAAGAATTGTTTCTTTTTGCTCCGTTCCGTATCGTAGCACGGCCTGGCCCGGCGACGGCGGTCCACCACGTGTGTTCCATGTCGCCCGAGTATCCGACTTTGGGCCGACGCTGGCACCGGTGCCGCGGCTACCCCTGATCCACGCACCACCAGCGTTGCCTATACCGGGACCCCGTCCACCGCCCGTCCACGCCGCACCAACCGCGGCACCCTTTGGAGATTCCGCAAATCCACCCCCTCCAATATCATCGCCAATTCACTGGCCCTGATGTTGATCCCCGCCGCTGATACCGGGCGGGGGAGGCAAAACGTGCCCGCCTCCAGACGTTTATACCACAGGGCAAAGCCGTCCTTATCCCAGTACAGAATCTTCATGCGATCACGCCGCCGGTTCAGGAAGATAAACCATCCGCCCGAAAATACATCCACGATGGCCGACAGGCCTGGTGCGGCTTCCGCCCCGGACCGGCCATGCACCTGCCGGGCCAATTCGGCCAGAGCGTCAAAGCCCTTACGCAGGTCCGTCGGCTGGGTACACAGATAAAACTTCATCGGTGCGGCGGCATCCATCTCCGCCAGGCTGGTGGGTTTCCACATCACCGACACTCCTTATGGCGATGGACTCCCATCACCCCGGCAACCCGGGCCACATCGGCAGCACTTGACCCCGCTGCGACGGTTGCCACGGCGGAGCACTCCACGCTTTCCAATATCCGCACCACTTCCCCCAGGCACGCCGGTACCCGGCCATCATCCCGCAGCATAATACGCCTCTGGCCGCGAAGAATAATCTCCACCGCATATCCACAACCAACCACGCCGCCACAATCCACTCCGTCCACACCTGGAACCCGATCCGCCCCCGAACCGTGCCCCACCGGAGGCTCCATCGACTCGGTCTGGATTTGCAGCGGCAGGAATAACGGATTCACCGCATCGGCGTTTCCGCTCGCCGGAGCTATCCGCCGGCCCCAATTTGCGCCCACAGCTTCTGCGGTGCCCCCCGTGCCAACGCCGTCGCCACCGGCCGCCAACGCCAGACGCTGCCGCCACTTCCAGAAGGTCTTTGCATGGAGTTGCTCCCGCCGACAAAACTCCGCCCCGGTCATTCCGCTTTCCCTCTGCAACTCCACCGCCATCCGCCAGAACGCACGCCGTTCAACTATGGAAAATCCACTGCATTGATCCATCGATTGCTCCTTTCGTTATCGACGAATCAAAATCTACACCCCTTGAAAATTCCCGCCAGATGGGGTTGACAGGACGCTTACGGTGAAACGTCGTAGGT
>JAJZKY010000687.1 GCA_021803885.1 Planctomycetota bacterium | reverse complement strand
CAGGATGGTTTGCCGCCAATTGCGGTCGTTGGCGGCGTTGATGGCTCGATCGCACTGCTCCATGGCGCGTTGCAGTTCGGAATGAACTGTTGGCGAGGTGGCTTCATTGAGCATCCGCTGCGCCAACGTGCGCATCGCCTGCGCGCCGGCAATAGCCTGTGTCAGCATCCGCTGCTGAGTCTCTCCCGCGGGCTGTTGCGGTAGAGCCGTGGTTCGTTCACTGATCCGTTGCGCCTGTTTTTGGTTATTCAATGCGATCTGGTGGGCTTTTTGCATGGCCGGAGAAGGCGGATGGGCGAGTTGCGCAAGTCTTCTGCCGAGCTTGTGCAGCGTCGATGCTATCCACCGCTGGTTGGCAAGTGCGGCGGCGTACCGGCGGGCCTGCAGATTGGCGACGGCCGCCTGCAGCGCCGGCGGAGTGGGGGGAGTGGTTCCCGTCGCCTGGAGAAGGGACCGGCGATCCATTTCAAAATGGTTAATTTCCTGATTGAGCCGCTGTTGCCGGTGGGCCAACTGCGTCAATTGTTTCCTGGCCGTCTGGCGCCGCATCTGCCGTTGGATCGTATGACTGGCCGCCGATTGTGTCGTGATAATTTTGTCCACGGATTGTCGAAGTTTGCTCAGCAGGCCGGCGACGCGCGCCGCCGCCGGCGTTTGAAGTGTTTTGTGTCGGCCGATCAGCTTCTCCAACTGCTGTTGGATTTTTTTCTGCTGGTTGATCGCTTGTGGCGCATGCGGATTCACGGCTAATTGCCGCGATAACCGTCGTTGTTGTCCAGCCAGATTCCGCAAGGCATCGAGAATCTGTCGCTGACGGGCATGGTGATGAAGTTGTTGAACCAGGTTCGCAAGCTTTTGTTGGGCTTGGGTAAGATCAGTCTCGGCTTTGTCTAACTCGGGTATTCGCGATGGGGCGCGCTGGGAATTCTCAAACACGGCGCGCGCTACCTGGTTGGCGGCCTGGCGTATGGTTCCGCGCGCCACCTGCCGGGCCGCCGCGGCCAGATCCGCGTAGGGGCCATGCTTGTAATGATCGGCCGTCGTCGTGAGTTTGGCGGCCGCCCGGGCGATTTTTTTTTGCACCATGTCGGCCTGGCGTTTTTGCGATTGATTGAGCTTTTGGCGTTTTTTGCCGCGTAGTATGCGTTGCAGGCTCCGCACCGCGCCGCCGGCCCGATTGACATGCCGGATTGATTCTTCGAGTGCCCGTCGCACGGCATGATACACACGCGAATCCCGCCGTTGCCGATAGCTCCCAGGCAGGTTCCGATCTACGATCAGTTCGTGGAACGAAGTCCGGCTCTTCTGGTGTCGTGGCGTACGGTTGTCGGTGACCTGGAGGCGGTAATAAATCCGTGCGGCGCCTCTCCGCCCCGCCGCCGAAAGTTGTTTCGCCACGGAAAGATTCCACTGCCCATGGAACTCGGTGGGGTTTGGGCCTTGTGGCATCGCGATGCGGTAACTCATCCCGGCTCCCCGGGGATAGCCCACCGAAACTATCGCCTTGATGGACGTGAGGCCAAAATCATCAGACGCCTTGAAATCAACCGGTACAACATCATTCGAACGAACTCGTCTGATCTTGCCGGGGCTGGTGATGTGAATGACCGGTGGCGGGTCCGGCAGAGCGACAATCGGCCAGGAATGATCGTCGCGGTTGGCCACGCCCCGGCGGTTGAGCAGGTGAATGCGGTAGGTGGTGTCACGACTCACATGGAGCGTAGCCTGGTAAACCAGCCCGGTCACGTGCCCTAGCGGCAGAACTTCGCCTTGCGCACCGCCGGACGCCGCGATCTCCAGAGAACTTTTTTGTTTGGCCGCCGGTGGTGGCGGCGCGTGGAGAAGCAGTGGTTGCGTCGTATGGATGCGCACTCGTACCCGGCTTCCCGCCAAGGCGCGAATTCGGCCGTTGAGGCCGGTAACTTTTCGCACAGGCAGGTGGCTGTAAGCGGGATAAATATAACGAAGTTCCAGATTGGTCAGGGCGGGACGGGCGATCACCCGCACCGCATACCACGCCGAATAACCTCCGCGCCCCGCCGCACGGTATCGAAAATTTGCCCGGACGCGATCAAACGTATAACGGAAAGAATCCGGGCCAATCGGAGTCATGGCTATTCGTTGCCCCGCGCCGGAATCGCTCCGAACGTCGAGATTCATGGCGGATCGCGCGCGGGTTGTAACCGATTGGGCGGCGTGATCCTTGACGTAAACGCTCAGCGCATCCCCGGCGGCGACGGCGGCGTTTCCGGGAGATACTTGCAGATGCGCTGGGGCGGTCAAAATGGAATTTTTCCATGGCTCAAACGTCCGCGCCAGACCGGCCGCCACGGTCTGCGGCATCAGAGACCACAGAACGCACCAGGCCAGCAGGGCGGGCAGACAATACAAGCTCCAGCGTTTCACCGCGCCGGCGGAGAGTACCTGCGGGGGTTCAATCCGGCGGGCGTCCTGTTCCGCCTGGGCGATGACGTGATCCACCATTTGCCGCGAGGCCAGCAGGTCCAAATCGGGGCTTTCGCTGAATTCCACGGCGCACAGAATGCGCTCCTCGTGCGTCGGCTGGTTATGCTCAATCAGACCGGCGGCATGGCGCAGCGCCATCGGCTGGCACACCGGTGAGAGTAGCCACAGGCACGAACCAAGGATCGATCCCCAGGCTCCCAGAGCCGCCAGCCAGCGCACGGCCGCGGGCAACGAGGCAAATCCGCCAAGCAGGAATACACAAATCAGACCCACAATCAACGTCACCAGCGTCATCCGCAGCAACGCCGAAATAAGCAGCAATCGGCGTTGTCGGCGGGCTATCCGATGCAGTGAGCCGGCGAGGGTTGCCGGCAGGACGGATGGCCGGGCGGAAGTTGTTTCGGCGACCATGGGCGAGGCCTCGGGTAAATTCCGAATGGAGCTGTTTGGCAGACCCATTCACATATCATTGTAGCGTGCCGGCGGGAGCCATTCGCTCTATACGAGTCCCGCCCGTTTACGAATAACCCATTCGATTGTAATTATAATTACAAACAACGTCAGGAAAGCAAGTTGCAGACCGAGCGTCAGCCGGCTCCGCGGGTTGATGAAAAAGCCTGTTTGTTCCGGAATTTGGAAAGTCCGCTGCAGGGCGGGTAGATGGCGCGCCAGCAGATCGGCGAATGGTCCGGGGACCATCAAACCGTCGCCGGCCAGGGCCAGCCGTTCCAGTGCGCGCGGATCGCTGCTCGTATCGGCAAGTTCCAGGTTCGGCTGCGCTCGTACCCGAATCGTTATCGACCGGGCCACCGCGGTGGGATCGTGACGCAGCCGGCGGCCAACCCCCCCGCCCTGGAGTGTGACTTTGTATTTTCCCGGAGGCAATCCCGTCAATGAGCCATTGTAGAAGCCGGGCGCGCCTTTTTCTGCGATCATCGGCGCGGTGAAGCGAAGGGGGGAGGTC
>JAJZKY010000686.1 GCA_021803885.1 Planctomycetota bacterium | reverse complement strand
CGCCCACAAGTGCTGCCCCCCAATACCGCTTGCGCAGGTGTGGAAATTCCTCCTGCAACCTCCGGCTCGACCGACCCTTCAAATACTGCACCAGTTTCGCTGGCGCCAACTGCGGCGGTACCGCCACCAGCAGATGAATATGATCCGGCGACACCGCTCCCCGCACAATCGTTACTTCCCGTGCCGCGCATCTCTGCCGGATCAGATCGCCCGCCCGCTCCGCCACTTCTCCTCGCAGCACCTTATACCGGTACTTCGTAATCCACTCTACGTGCTACTTCACGTCCCAAATCGCGTGCGCGCTCCTTCTGTACTCCACCATCACACGCCAAATCTAGCACGGACGCTCAAAGCTTACCGCCTGAAAGGCGGTGGGTTTAGACCTGGAAGCTGGAACTAAAATACACGTAACAACAGGACGAGCACGACCAACACTATCAGGCTCAGCCCACCACCACCGTAGTAACCAAGTCCGGGGCCCATGCGATAGCCGCCAAAACCAAATATCAATAAAAGCACAAACAGTAAAATAATCATGACGATCCTCCGTTGAAGTACATTTCGACCATACCCATCGCGTCTTGGAAATGTGTTACTCCACAATCGTGATACGCAATCTTGTCTATAGTCTCCGCTCAAATCACAATCTGAGTAATTCTGCTCGGATTGTGATTTGAGGTAGGAGTGGCTAGCAATACGAATCATTGCTACGCGTGCGAGTTCCTACTGGGAGCAGAGCACCAAGTCATTTGCGTGTGCCATACTCAGTCCTTTGGAATCAATTCTTAGCAATAAATAATAGAGGCGTCAGCGCAAGAAGCCGACAAACACCATCATGACAATGCGGTAGCGATCCGAGACCTGTCCGACGTCGTGCAGAAGTCACCGCTTCGACAGGAATAACTGAGGTGCTGTGCGACCCGCAGGAGCTTCATCAAGAGGCCGCCAGCCAAACCCGCGTCGGCCCCGGTCAAGATGATGACGATCCAGAAGCCGAACGATATCTGCAGACCGGGAACATTCGCTTGCGATGTTGTTGGAGTAGACGCTCCTGCAGTGTATCGAACGCCATCGTCACTACGCGTACCCTATCCGGGTTTAAGCGCATCTCACTTGGAAGAGGTGTCACATGAACAACGAGCATGTAAAGGGTGCAGCGGAAAAAGGCGAAGGCAAGATCAAGGAAGCAGCGGGCCACGTTACTGGCGACAGGAAGCTCGAGAACGAAGGCAAGGTAGATCAGGTTAAGGGTGCTGTCCATAGCGCTGTGGGAGATGCGAAGGACTCTGCTAAAGAAACCTTCCAACGGCGCTGAGGAACTCTGCGACCAAACATCAGAGTTCAGCAGCACCAGCACGGAGCCGCCTCTGCTACAGCTCGGCGGCTTCGCTGCTTTATCTTCAGGACTTGCGTTGCGGCTTTCAGCCCAGCACGCTTGCTCCTCCGCGGCGAGCTGCTAGACCCTTTTGAATTGAGATCCTCATGGAAACATCTCTCGTCGTGGTCATCACCGGCGCCTCTGCCGGTTTAGGCCGCTAGTTCTCGCATGCGTATGCCCTGCCACATCATGGTTACGGCACTTAATCCTTCTTATGCTGCTCGTGCCGATGGCGGTATTCTGCCGTGAAGAATCGCCACAATCTCGGTTGAAAGGATGGCAATGAGCAAAAAAACGAACATCAATTGGCAAAGCGGACCGCAGAAACATGATTATTCTGCGGCCGCCTCATATCTGAGTCTGACTATGGGACCACAGGCGGCAAAGAATGTTGCCAAGAAATTGGAACGCGCCGAGATGTCAGAATTCGCTGCAAAAGACATCTTTAGAGCTTCCATGCTATCGCTGCTGGGGGTCAGTAATTCTCACGTTGAAAAAGATCGAACAAAAATCATTCGGCACGAAAAGCTATCGCCTCTCCTGCTGTTCAGGGACCAACGCAACGGCAGTCTGGTTATCGCCGACGGCTATCACCGCCTATGCGCAGTCTACACATTTGATGAGGATGCCATGATCCCCTGCAAGATTGTCTGACCAGATTGTGATCCTCCAACCCCTACGCGAGAAAACCATGCACTCTGAGCGAAACGAATCGACAACACAGCACCGTATGCTGTACGGATCGGAGACGCCAGACTTCTTGGAATCTGCTCATGAATGGCGACGTCTTTTCGCAGAAACCTGGGGCACATTCCTCCTCGTCGTCGTTGCGGCTGGCGCCGGGGTCGTCGGTGCCCAGAGCGGCGGAGCGATCTCCCTGGGAATGAAGGTTGTCGCACCGGGCCTGATGGTCATGGCGATCATCTATTTTATGGGCGCGGTCAGTGGTGCCCATTTAAATCCAGCAGTCACCTTGGCATTCGCATTGCGGCGCAATTTCCCCTGGTCTCGAGTGCCGGGGTATATCACGGCCCAGATCATTGGGGGCATCGGTGCGGCGTCTTTCCTCCGGGCGGTGTTCGGCATACAAGGATTACTCGGTGCCACGACACCGGGTCCGGGAGTGAGCGACTTCACGGCGCTCGCCATGGAAGTATTGTTAACGACGGGTTTGGTCAGCACGATTCTTGGCACTGCCTCTGGCGCCCGTAATATCGGTTCCAATGGTGCTCTCGCGGTCGGCGGCTACATCTCTTTGGCGGGCCTTTGGGCGGCACCAATCAGCGGCGCCTCGATGAACCCGGTGCGCTCATTTGCTCCCGACCTGATCCGTGGCGATATGAGCACCACCTGGATTTTTGTCGTCGGTCCCGTGCTGGGCACAATCATCGCCGTGGGTTTTGAATGGATACTCAAAGGCAATCCTACCGCCGCCGGTACGTTAGCGGCGCGGGGCGATTTGAAATGACTATCCGTACTTAAATACTGGAACTAATGGACGTGTCTCAGGAGCCGCCCAATGATTTCGTTCAAGTCCGCCAATGCACGTTTCGTGCGAAGACCGATCTGGAAACGCGCTGTGGCCTCTTGGCAACAACTGGCCGTCCAGGTTGGGAAAGCTCGTTGCCGACCTTCCGTTCCTGATTGCACCGTGGCATAGAACTGCTTGGTTGTTGCTGTCCATGGCCGAGGGAAGCAGCAAGGCAGCGCCTTCGTTAGTATGGTTTCTTATGCCGACACCCGTTGCCGAGAACGGCGGAGCTATCCCCACCACGCTTGCGAGTCCGGGCGCATCGCGATTTTGGTTGGCGGTTTGCTTGATTGGCGTGACCACGGGTCTGGCAGCGGCGGCGCTGACTCGATTGCTTGAAATCGTCCAGCACATCGCATGGCATGGATCCGGCACAAACATACTTGCCGCAGCGCGTCAGGCAAGCGTTGCGAGACACGTCACCGTTCTGCTCGCCGCAGCCATTCTGACCGGAGCCGGGCAACTTCTTCTCAAACATCTCTCCAGTGACAACGGCCGAGATAGGACCCTGAGTGGTAGCGGACAGAAC
>JAJZKY010000024.1 GCA_021803885.1 Planctomycetota bacterium | reverse complement strand
CTCGGCTCCTATGGTGGGCGCGTTGATGTAGACAATGCCGGTCTCCAGGTCGCGCATGGCCTGATAGCCGCGGTTTACGTCGCGAGTATAGATAGATGCGGAAAGTCCGTAGGAGACGCCGTTGGCAATTTCCAGGGCCTGGTCCAACGAGTCGAATTGCAGCAGAGAAACGACGGGGCCAAAGACCTCTTCCCGCGCAATCCGCATGGCGGGCTGGATGCCGGACAAAATGGTCGGCGCGAAGAAATACCCGACTGCGTGCGCTTTCCCTTGCAAGCGCTTGCCACCGGTCAACAGCGTGGCTCCTTCCTGCAGGGCAATCTCCACATAGCTCCGGCTGGTTTCAATCTGCTCCTCGCTGACCTGGGGGCCCATCTGCACATCTTTCTTCAGACCATCGCCGACGCGTAAGTTTCCAGTTCGCTCTACCAGTTGCCGCGTAAATGCTCGAGCAATTTTTTTATGCAGCAGAATCCGGCTGGTCGCGGTACAGCGCTGGCCGGTCGTGCCAAAGGCTCCCCATAAGGCGCCTTCCACGGCCAGCTCAAGATTGGCGTCATCCATCACGATCATGGCGTTCTTGCCGCCCATCTCCAACGAGCAGGGCTTCATGCCGGCGGCTGCGGTCTGGCCAACTATGCGCCCGATCTCGCTCGACCCGGTAAAGCTGATCGCGGTCACGTCGGGGTGTTCCACGAGCGGCGCACCCGCCTCGGGTCCAAAGCCAAATACGATGTTGACGACGCCTTTGGGCAGGCCGGCATCGAGGAGTGTTTCGACCAGATGCAACGTGGAAAGCGGAGTGTCTTCCGCGGGCTTGATGACGCAGGTGTTACCGCAGACAATGGCCGGGAACAGCTTCCAGGAAGGGATCGCCATGGGGAAGTTCCACGGCGTAATCAAGCCGCAGACACCCACGGGCGCGCGCACGCTCATGGCAAATTTATTGGGCAGTTCCGAGGGCGTGGTTTGGCCAAAGAGACGGCGGCCTTCTCCGGCCATATAGAAAGCCGTGTCGATGGCTTCCTGGACGTCGCTGCGCGATTCGATCAACACTTTCCCCATTTCGCGGGTCATGTCGCGCGCGTACAGCTCCTTGCGTTCGGTGAGCAGTTCTCCGGCGCGGAACAGGATTTCCGCGCGTTTGGGCGCGGGCACGAGACGCCAACTTTGAAACGCCTCTTTCGCGGCGGCAACGGCGTCGGCGACATCGCTCGCGTCCGAAGCCGGAAATACGCCGACGAGATCGCTGGTGTTGGCGGGATTGCGGTCCTCAAACGTATGGCGCGCGCTTGCACGGACCCATTTGCCGCCGATCAGGTTGTTCGCTTGCCTGGTTGTATGTTTTGCGGCAGCCATTAGTGTTTACTCATCTTCTAGAGCCATCGCACAGTTCCCGTGGTGGGGTGAGATGAATTTCCATGCAGCCGTTCCTTGAGAGAGCGGACGCGTGAAGATCCATTTCCCGGCTTACAGCAACTGTGCGATTGCTCGATCGATTTCGAACAGCGTTCAACCGATTGAGGATACAGCAAACGGTGCTCGGCGCATGGATTGAGCCTCTATTTGATCGACCGCTGCACCGGGTACTGGGCGGGCATTCGCTCTGGAGATACCTTCCCCGATTCCCCGTGTGTACGATACATCCGCAGGGTAACCGACATGGCCGTACAATGGGAGATACCAGCATTCCCCAAAAGGCCCGTACAACACCGAATGTCCTCAAACGGCTATCACTCTCGTTCCTCACGCAGCCACAATCTGCGTTCGCTGTTTAGCTTGTTTTCAAGCGACCTGGCCATCGATCTTGGCACGGCGAACACGCTTGTCTTCGCGGCTGGCAAGGGCATTGTTGTCAATGAGCCTTCGATCGTTGCGCTGAATAAGGTAACCGGCGAAGTGGAAGCGGTGGGCAAGGAAGCGAAAGAGATGCTGGGGCGGACGCCGGGCAACATCGTCGCCATCCGGCCGATGAAGGACGGCGTCATCGCCGACTTCAAGGTGACGGAAAAGATGCTGAATTACTTCATCCAGAAAGCGCATGGCCGCAAGATGCTGGTCCATCCACGCATCGTGATCGGTGTGCCATCGGAAATCACCCAGGTGGAAAAGCGGGCCGTGGAAGACTCGGCGTACCGGGCGAAGGCGAGCGAAGTGTACCTGGTGGAGCAGGCAATGGTGGCGGCCATCGGCGCGGGTCTGCCCATTACCGAGCCGGGCGGCAATATGGTCGTTGACATCGGCGGCGGAACGACGGACATCGCCGTGATCTCGCTGTCGGGCATCGTCTATTCGCGGTCGGTCCGCATGGCCGGCAACCAGATGGACGAAGCCATCATGAATTACCTGAAGCGCAAATACAACCTGCTGATCGGCGAGCGCACCGCGGAACATATCAAAATGGAACTTGGCTCCGCGTATCCGCTGGACAAGCCCGCGACCATGGAAATTAAAGGGCGCAACCTGATTGAAGGCGTGCCGAAGACCATCACCATCGACGACAGCGAAATCCGCGAGTCTCTGGCCGAGTGCATCAGCACCATCATGAATGCCATCCGCGTGGCGCTGGAACGTACACCGCCGGAGCTTTCCGCCGACATCAGCGATCGCGGCATTGTGCTAACGGGCGGAGGCGCACTCATCAAGAATCTGGACAAACGCATTCGTGAAGAAACGGGGCTGCCGGTCTCCGTGGCGGACGATCCCCTCGCGTCTGTGGTGCTGGGAACAGGAAAGATGCTGTCGGATTTCCGATTGCTGCGCAAGATCAAGATCGATTAGGTATTGCCCTCCCCGAATACCCGCCGGGGGCTGCACGATAGATTTTTCGTTATCGCCGCGAATCCGGTGAAATACGCTCCGCGCGGGCGTTCCTGAAAGAACGCCTGTGCATAATGAATGTTCGCTCGTCGGCACCTCGAGCGAACACGGTCTATCATCCTCGCAGCCTGTTGCAGGCCTCATGGAATCCTTTCTCAGTCGAAACCGCAATCCCCTGGTGCTGCTGGCTGTCGTGCTGGCGCAGTTACTGGGCCTTGCCGTGCAGGTGCGACGTCCAACGGCAGACAACAGTGGCCATCAGACGCGACTGGTTCGCTATTGGGTGGTCAGCCTGATGTCCCCGTTTGAGCGGGCATTTCTGTTTGTTGGGCATGGAGTCAGCCACACCTGGGACGGTTATGTAGATCTGCGCCACGTTCGAGCGCAGAACCAGCAGTTGCAGGCGGAACTGAACCGGATGCGGCTGGAGCAATCCTCGCTCGCCGAAGACGCCCGTCAAGACATTCGACTACAGAAGCTGTTGGGCTTCCAACAGAATTACATTTCGAAAACGGTTGCCGGCCACGTGATTGGGACCAGCGGAACCGACCTGTCGCGGGTGGTCTACATCGATAAAGGTTTCGACAGCGGCATCCGGATCGACATGCCGGTGATCACGCCGGATGGAGTGGTGGGAAAAATCCGCGCGGTGTTTCCGCACACGGCGCAGGTGCTGGAAATCAATGACCAGACCAGCGGGCTTGGTGTGGTTCTGACACGTACACGCTTGCGCGGTATTCTGCGCGGCACCACGGATGGGCGGACGGAGATCACCGACATTCTGCCGGATGAACGCATTCAACCGGGCGAACAGGTCATCACCAGCGGCGGCGATCAAGTCTATCCCAGCGGCCTTCCGGTGGGCGTGGTCGAACGCATCGTGCCGGACCCGGAGCAAAATTCCGATGTGGCTCTGCTGATCAAACCGGCGGTGAATCTGTCGCGTCTGGATGAAGTGCTGGTGATCACGCAAACGCAGAGCAGCATTCCGTCCACGATGCAGCAGGATGTTTCCACCAGCGAACAGAGGGCAGCGGACGTTCTGGCGCAGCGCCTACCGGGCGCGCTTCCGCCGCCGGCAGTGGGCCCGGATGGAAAACCTCTGGATGCAAATTCTCCGCCGCCGCCCGTACGGCCGCCTGCACCGCTGCATCCAGACCGGTTTACACCGGGCGCCACGCCGCCGGCAGACGATCTGAAACCGGGTGCCGCGTACCAGAAGCAGATGTTCGCGCCAGAATCGCCCGCGAACGCGACGGCACAGCCTGGCGGCGCAGCCAAGAGTTCGCCGGCAGACGGACAGCCAACAGCGACACCGACTCCCAAAACCAAACAGGAGCCGCAGAACTAGCAATGTCACTCTTGCACCCAAGCTCGCGACGAGAGATGGAGGAGCACCGCTTCCATCCGCTCGTCTTGATTCTGGTGCCGCTGCTGGCGATCTTTTTTCAGGCGTATCTGCCGCTGCGTTTTCCATCCGTCGGATTCCTCAACGTGCCGGTGCTTATAGTCATTTATTTTGCCGTCTCGCGACGGAGTCCTATCGGTGGAACGCTGCTGGGCCTGATTATCGGAATCATCCAGGACGCGTTGACACACCTGCCGCTCGGCATCAACGGCATCATCGACTGCATTCTCGGCTATCTGGCGGCGTCCATCGGGCTGCGCATCGACGTGGACAATCCCGGCACGCGGCTGATCATGAACTTTACATTCATTCTGCTGGCCAGCATCCTGCACGTGCTGATCCTGCGCCGCCTGCTGGGCATCCACGAGCAGTGGTACGGGTTGCACGAGGTGGCTCGCGCGGTGGTCAATGGGTTAATCGGCGTGGTTCTGTTCGCGCTGCTCGACCGTCTGCGGCAGCGCCAGTGACCCCACAATCCGGAGTATCCTGAAGGCACATCCCCCGCCATGGCTGGCACAGCAAACAAAGACGACAAGATCCCATCGATCAAGCTGACGGCGATCCAGTACGTCATTGCGTTGATTCTCGTCATCCTGGTTTCCGGGCTATGGAGACTGCAGGTGCTGGGAGCGCAGAATTATCGCGCTCTTGCCCAGGCGAACCGGATTCGGAAAGTTCCCATCCTGGCGCCACGAGGAAAAATCTTCGACCGGTATGGACGCCTGATTGTCGACAACTATCCTTCAGTCACCTGTTTCCTGGTTCCCGAGCAGGCGCACGACCTGGACAGCGATATTCCGCTGATCGCCGAGGGACTGCACATGCAGCCGGACCAACTGCGGGCGGTGCTGCTGCGCTATCGCCACCAGCCGAAGTATCAGCCCATCCCGCTGCAGCAGGACATCACGCCGGACGAGCAGGCCTTCATCGCGGCGCACGCCAATGAGCTACCGGAGCTGGAAACGATTGAGGAACAGCGGCGACTCTACCCTAGCAACGGATTTGCGGCGCACCTGATCGGCTATGTTGGGGAAGTATCGGAAGATATGCTGGACGACCCGCGCTATGCCTTCTACCAGCCGGGCGACGTGGTGGGACGATCGGGCGTCGAGGAGTCCTACGATCCCATATTGCGCGGTCAGGATGGATCGCGCGATGTGATTGTCGATAGCCACGGACGCGAGTTGGGCGCGCTCGGGATCGAGCCAGCGGTGCCTGGCAAATCCATACGATTGACGATCGATCTAGATATCCAGAAGGCTGCCGAGGATGCCATGGGGCAGCGGGAAGGCGCTCTGGTGGCCATCGATCCGCGCACCGGCGAAGTACTCGCCATGGTGAGCCGGCCGACGTTCGATCCGAACGATTTTGCCATCCGCATCCATCGCAAGCAGTGGGATGCGCTGCTCACGAATCCAGAGAATCCGCTGATGAACAAGGCGATCCAGGCGCAGCTTGCTCCCGGCTCGACTTTCAAGATCATCGAAGCCATTGCCGGCCTGCAGGACGGAATTGCGCAGACGCTGAAAGTGGATTGCCACGGCGGCGCCGTCTTCTATGGGCGATATTTCAAGTGCTGGATCACAGCCCGGCATCAGTCGCACGGAATCACGGACATCAGCAAGGGAATTTATCAGTCCTGCGACGTGTTTTTTTACACCCTGGCGGAAAAGCTCGGCATCGACAAGATCGCGTACTGGGGCCACAGGTTCGGGCTGGGAGAGAAGACTGGCATCGACCTGCCCAACGAAGCGACGGGCATCATGCCCTCGCCGGAGTGGAAGATGCGGAACTACCACCAAAAATGGTTTGCGGGAGAAACCATCTCGGTAGGAATCGGGCAAGGCGCGATCGCCGTTACGCCGATCCAACTGATACGCGCCATCGCAGGCATCGGGTCCGGCGGAGTTCTGAAGCGGCCGCACGTTGTGTTCCCCAGCGAGATACCGCCGGACCTGACCGGGTATTACCAGAGCCAGTTTCCGGGCTCGGGAGATCAAGTGATTGCCATCGATCCCGCGAACTGGGAAATTGTGACGGACGCGATGGCGCAGGTAACGACGTTTGCCGGGACCGCTGGGATGGCGCACCTGGATGGCATCGACTTCGCCGGGAAAACCGGCAGCGCGCAGATTGTCAGCAATGCATACAAGGCGTCTGTGGGAGGCGGCGCGAAACTGAACGATACCGCCTGGTTCGTCGGCATGACGCCGAGACGCAACCCGGAAATTGCGGTCGTTCTGATGTGGCAGAACGGTTCCGAGGGATATCTCAGCGCACGGCTGGCCGCTCGCGTGATTGCAGCGTATGTCGACAAGCAGCGGCGCGAAGCCGATAACCTTCCGCAGGTTGTGAACGCGACGAAACCCGCCGAAGCCAATCCTCCGACCGCGGTTCCTACGGTTCAACAGAACAAGGCGGCTCCCACGACCGGCGCGAAGCAAAAAGAGGCTGGCCGTCTGCAACCGAACGCAACTGCGAATCAGCCAGCCACTGCAATGGCTGCTCTTTGGACCAGTCCGGCGAATGGCACGAACGACACATCTGGAACGCAAATCCCCAAACGCGTCGCCTCCCTGTTTCCACTGCCTGCTGGAACAACGTTGCACGCCGGAACTTTCCTGCTTCCACCCGATCCTGCCAAGTCGACCGCGCATCCCTTGAGGACAAAGCCACCGGCAGTGGCGGGCTCGCATGGTCGCAGCCCGTCGCGGCGGAAGAGCGGAACCTAACCTATGCGCCGTTTCCTTTCCTATCGCGATTTCGACTGGACGCTGCTGGCGTTTGTGCTGGCACTGTCGGTGATCAGCGTGCTGGAAATCTACAGCGCAACGTTACACACGAAGTTCGTTCACTTCGATGAGAAGCAGATTCTGTGGCTGGCAGGCGGGTTCGTCAGCATGTTTGTGCTGTCTCTGATCGACTACCACATCCTGCTGGATATCGCTGTGTGGGCCTACGGAATCTGCCTGCTATCGCTGGCAGCGGTGCTGGTTGTGGGCACGAAGGTGCTGGGAGCGCGGCGCTGGATCCATCTGCCCGGCGGCATCCACTTCCAGCCCTCGGAGTGGGTCAAGCTGATTCTGATTGTGGTGCTGGCGCGATACTTTACAAACTTGGGCGGCCGCGAGTTGACATGGAAAGACATCTTCAAGGCAATGGCCATTGTCGGCGTACCGATGCTGCTGGTGCTGAAGCAACCGGACCTGGGGACCGCGCTGACCTATGCGCCGGTCCTGCTGGTGGGCCTGTTTCTCGGCGGCATACGATTTCGGCAGGCGGCGATCCTGTTTTTGGCTGCATCGCTGGCCATTGTTCCGGCGTGGTACAAGGTGCTGAAGCCGTATCAGAAGCAGCGACTCACAAGCTTTTTGCAGCCCGATAACGACCCTCGGGGCAGCGGGTATCAGATTCGACAATCCTTGATTGCGGTGGGTTCCGGCGGCATCTGGGGGCAGGGTGCAGAGCGTGGCAGCCAGACGCAGGGCGACTTTCTTCCGATTCCCTATACGGATTTTATTTTCGCGGCATTTTGCGAGGAGCATGGATTGGCGGGGGCCATTTTCGTCCTGCTGTTATACTTTTTATTGTTGATGCGTTTAGTTCAAAACGCTCAAACCGCCGCTGACCTGCCCGGCACTTTGATTATTATGGGGGTCGTGGCCGTCCTGATTTTTCAGATCGCGGTCAATGTGGGCATGGTCATCGGGTTGATGCCGGTTACCGGTATTCCTTTGCCCCTAATGAGTTATGGCGGCTCATCGGTGCTGTTTGCGTTTCTGGCCTTCGGCATCGTCATGAACATCCGCATGAGCCGCTTTGTAAATTAGCAGCATCTCTGGCGTACGAGAAGGCCGCGCCAGACAAGCAAATTCGCGCATCCGACGTCCAAATCAGAATGACTGATGACATGGATGCGACAAGAGGTTTTTCTCGGTAAGGCAGATTCCAACCGAGACCAGGCAGGTTTGATCGAATGCACGCATTGAGAAACGCAGCTGGACTGGAAACGGCCCCACCCCTTTTGGGGGAAGTAGTGGCCACAAAGTCTTTGCGTGCCGTTCTTTCACGTCGCAGTCAAGATTCTTCGCTTCCATTGCCAACCCGCTCTCGCGGGAGAGTCGTATTTCCCTGGCCTAAAGCAAGTTTCCCATCCGCAGCGTCATCAGAACACACCCTCGATCCAACCGCCCTAGTCACGGTCGCCGCGCATGGAGTTCGCTAGCGCGTAGAAATCTGCCTCGCCAATACCCCGAGTCCGCCGCCTTGATGGCTTCGGACTGGAATGAGGCAGCATGACAAAAGAAATTTATATCTCCAGCACCCCCCACGAAACGCGGCTGGCAGTAGTCGAAGACGACCAGCTTGCGGAAATCTATTACGAACGCGAGAACGAATACACGCTCGCCGGATCCATTTACAAGGGCAAAGTTACCCGCGTGCTTCCCGGCATGCAGTCGGCCTTCGTCGACATTGGCCTGGAACGCGACGCCTTCCTATACGTCACCGACTTCGCCGAAGAGCAGGAAGATGGCGAAGAGTATGTACCGCTGGCGCCGGGACAATCTCGGGGCCAGCGGCGTCCCAACGGAGGGCACTCGAATGACACGCGGGGGGCAGCCGAGGGGGACTCTCACGCCAGCGGGGAAGAACCCGCGGCGCGTTCCTTCGACGACAGGAAGCCAGCCGGACAGCCCGCTCGCGAAGCGTCGACTACGCCGGGCAGCTCGTCAGGTGAGGAAGACGGTGGCCCTGGCGGACGCCGCTGGCGCGGACGGCGCGGACGGCGGCGCGGACGGCGCGGAACATCCGGGCAGGAACGGTCATCTTCGAATGGTCAGGGTGGATTTACCGAAGCTCAGCGGACGGAGAGCGCCGAGTCAACGCAATTTGAAACGGAAGCGATTTCACCCGGCGCGACCTTCGGAAACGCGCGCGAAGATTTCGTGGTTCAGTCTGTTGCGCCAGAGCGTTTCCCGGCTCCGCAGTCGGAGCGTCCCCGGTCGGAACCTGTTCCGATGGTGCTTCCCGGCGAATCACTGTCCAAGTATCGTCGTGACGAGTCCGCCGCGGCATTCCAATCCGCGGGAGGGGTGAACCGCGAGACAGAAACATCCGCAACGACACCCAAGCCGACCTTCCAGCCATCGACGATGGTGGTGGGTCCATTGGCGTGGGATGGCAGCGGAGTGTTGCCCGGCGAATCCCTCTCGCGTCAGAAACGTTCGCGAGGAGCCTCCTCCGCCATTGAAAGCTTTTCCTCTCCGGCAGCCGAGGTGAGTCCCGTTGCTGAGGAGGCCTTGGCATCGCCAGCGGAGAATGACACGAGGGCTGAGATTGCAATATCCCTGCCCGTGGCCGAGTTCGAAGAGCCTTCCTTGGTGCAGCACGACACCATTCCGGAAGAGCCTTCCTTGGTGCAACACGCGACGACCGTCGAAGAGCCTTCGCTAGTGCGGCACGACACATCCACTGTAGAAGCGCAGGAATTCGAGCCGGCAGAAGCTTCGGCGTCGTACCGCGTCGATCCGGTTACTCCCAGCGCGTACCGCCAGAGCAGTATCGCCAAACCGCCAGAGCACGAGTCGACCGTGGAAACGGAGTCGGCGCCAGCGCAGGGAGCTTCGGAACACGACGCGGTCGCCGAACAGACGGAAGAAGCGGACTCTGATCTGGAGCCGTTCTTTGGCGAAGCTGCTTCCATCGTTCAACCGGCGCATCCGCGGGAAGCATCCTTCGACACACAGGCCGCAGCTTCATTGGAGGCGGAAGAAGTAGCGCCAGTCCACCCAGCACACGGAGCATCCCCTGCGACGGAAGAGGCCTCGACCGAGGAAGAAGAGTCCGATCACGACGAGCACGTGTTCGATCCTGGCCATGGAAATCTCGAAGAAGAGACCATCGACGAGGAAGAGCCGGAAGGATACGCGGCGCAGAGCCTACAGGAAGAAGCGGAGTATGACGATCTGATTGAAGAGACGCTGGACATGCAGATGGATAGCGGCCTGCTCAGCGAGCTGGTGCGCGATCGGCATATCGAACAGCGGACACGTTTTGCCGGTGAGAATGGGGAGGAAGAATCGGCAGCGGCTGGAACCGAAGAGGACACGTTCGAAGAAGAGAGCTTTGGGGCCGAGCTGGGAGAGATCGAACTGGAAGATGCGACGGGGTCGGCGGACGAAGACGCCGAGGGCAATGAGCCCGCCAATGCGGATGCGGCGCGCAACCGTGCGAGCGGGGGCCGCAATGGACGGCGGGGAAGCCGCGGCCAGCAGCGCCATGGAAGTGGACACGGCGGCGATCGCCGCATGCGCCGCGGTACAGCGCAAACCACCAATCTGCCCGCTATTACAGAACTGCTGAAGCCCAATCAGGAAATCCTGGTACAGATTGCGAAGGAGCCGATTGCCCGCAAGGGCGCGCGAATCACCAGTCATATCGCATTGCCGGGACGCTTCCTGGTCTTCATGCCCACGGTGAATCACGTTGGCGTCTCGCGCAAGATCGCCTCCGATGAGGAGCGCCAGCGGCTGAAACATATTTTGTTGAGCGAAAAAGGCGCGGCGTCCGGAGGGTTCATTGTCCGCACGGCGGCTGCCACCGCCAGCGAGGAAGATCTCCGCGCGGACATTCGCTTCCTGCTGACACTGTGGGCGGAGATTCGCCAGCGCACCGAGAACGCCAAGCCGCCGGCCCTGATCTATCACGACCTGAGCCTGGTAGAACGCGTTCTGCGGGACCAGGTGACGGACAATTTTTCCTCTATCTGGGTCGATACGGAAGCGGATTACGAGCGCGTGTTGCGCTTCCTGAATCGCTTCGAACCCGCCCTGGTACGGCGCGTCAAGCTGTACACCAAGGAAACGCCGCTGTTTGAGCAATTCGGGATTCAGGAAGAAATCAACAATGCCCTGCGCTCGAAGGTGTGGCTGAAGTCCGGCGGTTCGATCGTCATCAACCAGACCGAGGCGCTGGTGGCCATCGACATCAACACAGGAAAATACGTAGGCAAAACGACGCGGCTGGAGGACACCATCCTCAAGACAAATCTGGACGCGATTCCGGAGATTGTCCGTCAGATTCGGCTGCGCGATCTGGGCGGCATCATCGTGATCGACTTCATCGACATGGATGAGCGCAAGAACCGCAATAAGGTGATGCTGGCGCTGGAGGACGCGTTGAAGTCGGATCGCGCTCCGTCCAAGGTTCTCCAGTTCAACGATTTTGGCCTGGTGGCGATTACGCGCAAACGCGTTAAGCAATCGCTGGAGCGCACGCTGTCCGTTCCCTGCTCGGTTTGCACAGGCACGGGTATGGTGAAGGGTCCGCTGACGGTCTGCAACGAGATCTATGTCGAGCTACGCAAGATGCACCGTCAGATTGACCGCGGCGATGTCATGCTCCGCGTCAATCCCGAGGTCGTCAAGCAACTGAAGGCGTCCAATGGACGCTGGCTGAGCGAGATGGAGGAGATGTCCGGCAAAACCGTCATCGTGAAAAGCGATGCCACCCTGCATCCGGAACAGTTCGACATACAGTAGCGGCAGCGGGACGATGGATGCAGTCCGGATCGAGGATTCAGGTTATCGAATAGATTCCAGGCCCGCTCCATCGCCTTTTGGATTTGCGATTGTCGATGAATTTTACGCCTTACCAAAATAGAGAACGAGGATGGAGCATGATGTAATAAAAACGTGGCGGCAGGAGTGTCACAATCACCGCAACATTTTCCCCTTGCATGCGTCTAACCATGCGAAGGACTAGCATCCCCGATACATGCGTCTGAACATCAGGGGGCCGAACGCATCAAGCATCTTGCGATTCACACTGCGCATCCGACCTAGCAGAATGCGCGCATAATGCAGAGTACACAGTATCGGGACGAACGATGGAGGGTAACAAACATCATGATAACGGCGAAAAAAGCAATCTGCAAGACGTTACAACATGTGGGTTATGCGGCGCTTGCATGCGGGTTGCCCCTCACGGTTGGCCTGCAGGCACAGAGTTATTCCAGTTCGAAAGTAAGCTACAACTTTCAAAACAATTACCAATACAACGGGCCCAACTCTCAGTACAACGGTCCCTATAGCCAGAGTCAATACCAGCAGCCAGTGACCCCCCCGCGCTATAAGGGAGAAGGCTGGGGCAAACATTTTGTGTTCGAAGGCGGCGGCGGCGTGACCGCACCCGCGGCCGGGACGCAAAAATTTGCGAACACGGGCTTCAATGTGCTGCTCGGCGGCGGGTTTAGGTTCAATGATCGTCTCAGTCTTTTGGCTGAATGGAATTTCAATCGCATGGGGGTTCCCACGGACCTCGCCCTAGCCACAGCCAAGGTTCCCGGAGGGAACGAGCATATCTGGACAGCCATGTTCAATCCAAAATTCGACTATATTCGCGGCAACAGGCTGGATGGATACGTGATCGGCGGTGGCGGGTTTTCACGTCAACTCACTACGTTCACAGCGCCGGTTCTCGTGCCGTGCGGCTACGGCTATGGCTATGGCTATGGTTATGGTTATGGGTACGGCGGGGCGTGCGCAGGAAGCGTCAATGTGTCCCACGAGTCCAGCAATCAGGGGATGTACGATTTCGGAACAGGCGTGGAATTCCGCTTCTCGCCCTATGGCCGCTTTAAGCTTTTTGTAGAAGGTCGATACGAGAAGTTTTACACGCCCAAGAGCAATCTCCCGCCCGGGTACAACGCAACGCTTGTCCCCGTAACGATCGGCGTCCGCTGGTAACCGCCAGACTTCGCGTGGAAAAAGCGCGACCTTCGGTGCGCGCTTTCTTGCGATTACACGCCCACGGGAAATGGCTTCGGCGAGGACTCGTCCGGGTTGGCAACGCCGATGCGGAAGCGGTCAAACATGCCCTGCGTCACGCTTAACACCGCGGTATACCCGTAGCCGAACATGAACAGGAACAAGAATGGGATGGTAATGTAGTTCGCGTTCGATATGGCATACCAGATGGTCAGGGCAAAGTAGGCGCTGATCAGCAGTTCCACCACGGGAAGAAGGCCGAGGCGCTTGCGATATTTCGCCGCCTGCGACTTCTCGCCGCGCTTTTCCACGCGATATTTCGGCGTGCGTTTGAAAGGGCTTTTGATTCCGAACAGGGCCTCCATCACGGCCCTGGCATTGGTCAGGGTGAGGCCGATGCCGCCCAGCGCCAGCACAAACGGCAGGTACAACAGCGAGCGATACCATTTGCCCGGATACAACTCCTTCTGCGATATCAGGTAAAACGAAGAAACCGAAAAAGTCGATGCCATAAAGAGGGGCAGGTCGATCCAGAGCATCTGAAACCATCCCTGGTAAAAACGGATGATCATGGCGGGCATCAGCAGGATGGAAAGCAGCACCATCAGCGGATAACTGATGTTGGCCGTCAGATGGTAAAAGGTTTCCAGCTTCACATGGAATGGCAACTTGGCGCGAAATACCTGGGGCAGAATTTTCTTCGAGGTCTGGATGAGGCCTTTGGACCAACGCGCCTGCTGCGTTTTGAAGGCCGTCATTTCGATGGGCAGCTCGGCCGGACATTCGACGTCCTGCAGATACCTGAAGCGCCATCCCTTCAACTGCGCGCGATAGCTGAGGTCGGTATCTTCTGTGAGCGTGTCATGTTGCCAGCCGCCCGCTTCTTCTATGGCGGTTCTACGCCACATGCCCGCGGTGCCGTTAAAATTGAAAAACACGCCGCAGCGCGAGCGCCCGCCATGCTCGAGAACAAAGTGGCCGTCGAGCAGGATGGCTTCGACCTGGGTGAGGAAACTATAGTCGCGATTCAGGTGGGTCCAACGGGTTTGCACCATGCCGATTTTGGGATCGGAAAAATGATGGACCACGCGCATGAGCCAGTCGGGGGGCGGCACAAAATCGGCGTCGAACATGGCGATCAGTTCGCCTTTAGCGGTCTTCAATCCATTGTCGAGCGCGCCTGCTTTGTACCCGTGGCGATTGGTGCGATGGATGTAGACAATCGGCTGCGAATCCCCATGCAATCCACTCCGATAACGCTCCACGACCGCTGCGGCGACCTGCTGGGTCTCGTCCGTGGAGTCGTCGAGCACCTGAATTTCCAGCCGATCGCGCGGATACTCGAGACGACAACAGGCATCGACAAGACGGTCGATGACAAATTGCTCGTTGAAAATGGGTAGCTGAATAGTGATGAAAGGCAGTTCGGTAAAGTGCTGCGGCGCTTCCCGGGTGGCATTTTTCTTGTGCCGGTAGTAAAGCCAGACCAACTGATAGCGGTGCAATCCATAAAACGCCAGGATGACCATCAGCACGAAGTACGGGATCAGAAGCGAGGCGTCGAACCAGTTCCAGGCATAGAGATGGCCGAAGGTCTGGTTGGCGACCTGCTGCTCGTGCAGATAGTGCATCAATCCATGACGCGGCGCGAACAACATGGCGCAAATATCCGCTCGACCGACGATTTCCGAACCGGAAAGTAAGCCACCAATCCCAACTGAAAGTACAGGAGTCAACAACATGGCCGCAAAATGGGCCTCCACGGAAGTATCTGCTGGCTTCATTGTACGTGAGCACAAACCGAGGCCGGCTGGACGCTGTCGCTGTGCGTTGGATTGCGCATGACGATCGATGCTTCGTCGGATAGAATTCGCTGCAAGTGACAGCCTTCACGCCCAGCACGACTGCAGCCCTTATCATCGCGGCAAGCTTTGCCGCGGGGTTGAATGTCTACGCCACGGTGTTGACGCTTGGCCTGCTGGCGCACGCGCATTGGGTGGTGTTGCCGCCCGGCCTGGAAATCCTGGGCGATTGGGTCGTGATCGCGGTGAGCGGGACGTTGTTCGCTGCCGAGTTTGTTGCCGACAAGATTCCCGGGCTCGACATGATCTGGAACGCGCTGCACACTTTCATCCGCGTGCCGGTGGCGGGTCTGCTGGCCTATCGGGCCAGCTCTCATCTATCTCCGGAGATGCAATTGCTGGCAACCATGGGTGGCGCGGCGATCGCCATGGTGGCGCATAGTTCCAAAACGGCGGTACGAGCTATCGTGACGCCGAGTCCGGAGCCGGTGTCGAACATCGCGCTGAGCACGGGCGAGGATGGTATCGCGATTGGACTGACGTGGCTGGTGACGCAGCATCCTTGGACCGCTGCCAGCATCGCCATC
>JAJZKY010000685.1 GCA_021803885.1 Planctomycetota bacterium | reverse complement strand
ACAGTGGCGTGATGTCATAGATCGTCTGAATATCGGCGGGAGCAAGGTAGTTGATTGGACCGTTCTGCCCCTGCACCGTGTACTCAGGATGCTCCAGTGTGGATCCCGGCTTGCGCTGCATAAAAACTTGCGAGCGCTTCCATTGCGGAACAGGCGTGCGGAAGGTGTTCAAATGCCGCACGCCAATCACCATCGATGCAATCGCCCGTGGGAAGGACAATTCCGTGCTGTTGGCCCAATTTTGCTGCCCGTGCAGGCTGTAGCGGTGCATCTCCGTGTGAAAGGCCGCATTCACCTGCGCCGCCGTGCCGCTGAAGTCGATGCGGTCATCGCTGGGCGGAATCTGGTCAATCGTAAAGCCCTGGCTGCGCAGCCAAGCAGCAGCGGCCTGCAAATCCCCTTGGCTCACACCAAAACGCGCGGCGAAATCCGACGGTTGCAGCCAGTGGTGGAAGAGGGGCGAGCCGGTGGTTTGCTGCTGCGCCAGCAGATTCTTCAAATCCTTTTGCTGGGCCACGGAACGGTTGAAGACCAGCGACATGCCGTGGATCGCAAACGAACCCTCCAGCGCGCCTTCATCGTGCGCCACGGCGGTCATCGGATGCAGACTGCCCTGCACCAGCGCCACTTGGTACGAGCGAATCGCCCCGTGGATCCGTCTCTGCGCCGGACTCTGCGCCACGGCCCCACCGGTAGAGACGACGGCTGCAAACAACATCCCCAGGCCGAAGGTACGCCCAAGCTGCATCCAATTCTGCTGAACTTTCATCGCTTATCCCACCACCATCATTTGCGTTTTCCAGGCTGAGCATCGTGGGGTTGCATCCCGACCGCTCGGCACAGACAACTCCCCTAGTGTAGACAGATCGGAGGCAATTTTGTTGCGGCAAAATCGTGAACCAAAAAATATACTGCGCCAAGGTTGCATGCGGGAAGCGCTTTCCCGAAAGCGGACGACCCAGCCGCCGCGATGCCAGCAGGCTTAAATCGTGTATTTTCCCGCTTCGACCAATCGCCGGGCCACGCTGCGGTGCAAGGCGATTGTGTCGGCGGGTTCATACTTCACCAACCGGCGCAGAATCGTCAACTGCGTGCGCAGCGCATCGCCTTCCGCCACAGCGGCCAGCACGCGCCGGGCGCAACGCTCCAGCGTCTCCATGGCCTGCGCTGCGTAGATGCGGCTCATTGTCACGGCCAGCTCCGCTGCGGAGCCGCCGCCTGCGTCCAACATCTTTTGCGCGCGCAACAGGCACGATTCCACAGCGTAAATCTCTGCGATCATCTCCGCCAGCGCGGCCATGATCTCCTGCTGCTCGGCCAGAGCCTGCATGTACTTCTGCGTGGCCGCACCGGCAGCAAAGAGCGTCAGCTTGCGCGCATTCGAGAGCATCCCATATTCATTGGCCAGTTCGCCCTCGCGCTCCTCGCGCGCCACCGGCCCGGCCAGCACCTCGTCCATCAGCTTTTTAATGGCGGGCATCAGCGCCAACTGCCCGCCCATCGCCCGCTTCATCACCCAGCCGGTGATGATGAGCCGGTTGATCTCATTGGTGCCCTCAAAAATGCGGTTGATGCGCGCATCCCGGTAAGCGCGCTCCGCCGGATACTCCTCCACATAGCCGTAGCCTGCAAAAATCTGCACGCCATGGTCCACCACGCGGCCCAGCATCTCTGAACCCCAGACCTTCAGAATCGAGCACTCCACCGCGTACTCTTCAATGCGTTTTTGAATCTCCTGCGCAGCATTGGGCGCGTGCTTGTCCACATCGGCCAGCGCGGCGTCGATCATGCCCACGGTGCGATAGGCCATGCTCTCACCCGCATATATGCTGACGGCGCAGTCGGCGATCTTTTCCTGGATCAGGCCAAACTCGCTGATCGATTTGCCAAAAGCCTTGCGCTCCTTGGCATAGTGGATGCTGTTGGCCAGCGAGGTGCGCGCGCCGCCCACACAGGCTGCGCCCAGCTTGAAGCGGCCAATGTTCAAAATGTTGAAAGCGATATGATGGCCCTTGCCAATCTCGCCCAGCACATTCTCCACCGGCACGGTGCAGTCGGCCAAAATCAACGGGCAGGTGGAGGAGCCGCGAATGCCCAGCTTGTGCTCCTCTGCGCCCACGGTCAGCCCCGGCGTGCCCCGCTCCACCAAAAATGCAGTGAACTTTTCTCCATCCACCTTGGCGAAGATGGTGAAGATGTCGGCGAAGCCTGCGTTGGTGATCCACATCTTTTCGCCGTTGAGCAAATAATGTTTGCCATCCGGTGCCAGCGTGGCGCGCGCGCGAATGTTCATCGCGTCGGAGCCAGAGGTGGCCTCGGACAACGCATAGGCGCCAATCCACTCGCCTGTGGCCAGCTTGGGTAGATATTTCTGCTTCTGCTCCGGCGTGCCATACCAAACGATGGGCAGCGTGCCGATGCCCACATGCGCGCTGAAGGCGACAGAAAAACTCGCCGACTGCGCAATATGATCGGCGACAATCGCCGAGGTCACCTTGTCCATTTCGAGGCCGCCAAACTCCTCCGGCACATCGACGCCCATCAGGCCCAATTCCCCGGCCTTGCGCAACAGGCCCTTGGTCACGTCGAATTGCTTGGCCTCAATCGCATCGGCCTGCGGCAGCACTTCATTTTTGGCGAACTCGTGGGCGGTCTGCGCGATCTGCCGCTGCTCCTCGCTAAAATCCTCCGGTGTAAATACCTCCGCCGGGCTGCGCTCTTCAATCAAAAAACTGCTGCCGCCAATCCGTTGCTTCGGTGTTTTTGTCTCCGCCGCCGTTGCCATGTGCCCACCTCTTACCGTTAGACGTTCGCCGTTGCAAAATACTACGCCATCCGTTCCAAGATGCCCGCCGCGCCCATACCGCCGCCAACGCACATCGTCACCAATCCATAGCGCACCTTGCGTCGTTGCATCTCGGCCAGCAACGTCGCCGTCAACTTGGCCCCAGTGCAGCCCAGCGGGTGCCCCAGGGCAATCGCGCCACCATTGACGTTGACGATGGCCGGGTCCAGCGCAAGCTGCCCCATCACGGCCAGCGACTGCGCGGCGAAGGCCTCATTCAACTCAATCAGTCCAATATCGTTCAACTTCAATCCCGCCAGCTTCAGCGCCTTGGGCACAGCGTAGACCGGCCCCAATCCCATCTCTTCCGGCTCACAGCCCGCCGTGGCAAAGGCCACAAAGCGCGCCAACGGCTGCACGCCCAGCGCCTGCGCGCGCTCGGCAGAGAGCACCACCCCCGCCGCCGCTCCGTCGGAGGTCTGCGAGGAGTTGCCCGCCGTCACCGTTCCGCGAGCATGAAAGACCGGCTTCAACGCTGCGAGCGCCTCGAGCGAAGTGTCGGCACGCGGGCCTTCATCGGTGGAGAATTCCACCTCACCCCGCACCCACTTGCCGCCCATTTTTTTTACCGTGGCGATCTGGACCGGAACAATTTCTCC
>JAJZKY010000684.1 GCA_021803885.1 Planctomycetota bacterium | reverse complement strand
TGTCCGGTGGTGTCAATCTCTTCTTTATGGATCTGGGAGAGTGCGTGATCGGCGGTGTGGGTACGGGATTAGCAACCATGCTCGCTTTTGCGATCTTCACGGTATTTCTGGGTGGCCTCCTGGTGGGACGTACGCCAGAGTTTCTCGGTAAAAAGATTGAGTCCTTTGAGATTAAAATGGCCTCACTGGCCATCCTCATCATGCCATTACTGGTTTTGATTGGTACGGCGATCGCCGTGAGTACGAGCGCCGGACGGGCCGGGGCCTTTAATCCGGGGACGCATGGTTTCAGCGAGATCCTCTATGCCATTACCAGTCCCGCCAACAATAATGGCAGCGCCTTTGGTGGATTGAGCAGTGATACGACCTTTTACAACATCATCACCGGGATCGTCATGCTCTTCGGCCGCTATTGGCCCTATCTGGCGCTGCTGGCACTGGCGGGTTCGCTGGCGGGCAAAAAGACGATCCCCGTTGGCGCCGGCACCTTGACGACCCATACCCCAATCTTCATCGGTCTGCTGGTAGGTGTTGTCATTCTGCTCGGCGCGCTCAATTTCTTTCCGGCACTGGCGCTGGGACCGATTGCAGAACAACTGGCACCCCTCAACACGCTGGCTCATTGAGGAATCATATGGATCCACCCCCGCTGTGTGCTCCGCAGCGGGGAGCGTCGGTGCGGTGAATCCAGCATTGGGCTGAACAATCACGAATTTATATACGTTTTATATAGGTTTTATATGGAATTTATAGATGGATGCTTGCTAGTGTTGCACACGGCTACATTATGATGGTGTGCGGGGTGTGGGCCTGCGCTCGCGAAGGAGGTTGGCATGGAATTTGTTTACTTATTGATTATAGTTGTTTTTTTCTTGGCATCCCTAGGGGTTGTTGAGATGTTGGATCGTCTGAGGAACATAAGATGAACGCTTTTGCATGGATAGGCCTCGGTTTGGGGGCAATGCTCTTCATCTATCTTTTGGTATTTCTGATTAATCCGGAACGATTCCTATGATATTCACCATCATGCTGACCGCCGCGGTTCTGTTGTTGACCATTCTGCTGGCCTTGCCTCTGGGTCGCTACATGCATCGCGTTTATGCCGGCGAGAGGTTTTGGGCGACACGCCTGATGAGTCCCGTGGAGCGGGGACTGTACCGCGTCATCGGCGTTTCGGCGAGCGAGGAAATGGATTGGAAGCGCTACGCCATCGCCCTGTTGATCTTTAACCTGATCGGTGGCGTTTTTCTCTATGCCTTGTTGTTGGCGCAAGGCGCGCTGCCCCTGAATCCTTTACACTTCGGCGGCGTCCCAAGTGCTTCCGCATTCAATACCGCAGTCAGTTTTATCACCAATACCAATTGGCAGGATTACTCCGGCGGCTCGACCATGAGTTATCTCTCGCAGATGCTGGGCCTGACCGTGCAGAATTTCCTCTCGGCGGCGACGGGCATCACTATCGTCCTGCCCATCATTCGCGCTCTCGCCCGTCATAAAACCAAGAATCTCGGAAATTTCTGGGTCGACATGACGCGCACCGTTCTCTACGTACTGCTCCCCCTGTCCGCGCTCTTTGCGCTGATTCTTATGGAACAGGGCGTGGTACAAACGTTGACAGGGGTAGTGCGCGCTGACCTCATCGCTCCATTTGTGTCCGGCGGCAAGACTATTCTTCATCAGATGATTCATGTGGGACCGGTAGCCTCTCAAGAGGCCATCATGATGCTGGGTAACAATGGGGGCGGGTTCTTCGACATGAACGATGCGCACCCTTTCGAAAATCCCACGGGCTTCACCAATTTCCTGGAAATGGTGGCCATGATCCTGATTCCCTCTGCCCTGGTGTTCATGTTCGGGCACATGGTGAAGGCCAAACGCACAGCCTGGGCCATCATGATCGCCACGCTCGTACTTTTTGTTCCTTTAACCGTGGTCAGTGAACATTTTGAGCTATTGGGTAACCCGCTGCTGACCCATCTGGGGGCCACGCAAGCCAATATGGCCAGCCTCGCCGGTGGTGGCAATCTGGAAGGGATAGAAGATCGCATCGGTGCTGGCGCGTCGGCGCTGTTCGGCAGTATCGCGACCGCAACCTCCACCGGTGCGGCTAACAGCACCTATGACTCGTTCATGCCCCTGTCCGGCGGAATCAACCTGTTCTTCATGCAAATGGGGGAAACGGTGTTTGGCGGCGTCGGGACGGGTTTGGCGACGGTGCTCGCTTTCATGATCTTTGCCGTTTTTCTCGGTGGTCTCATGGTAGGGCGCACGCCGGAGTTTCTCGGTAAAAAAATCGAGTCGTTCGAGATCAAAATGGCCTCACTGGCCATCCTCATCATGCCATTACTGGTTTTGATCGGTACGGCGGTCGCCGTGAGTACGACCGCCGGACGTGCCGGGGCCCTTAACCCCGGGGCGCATGGTTTCAGCGAGATCCTCTATGCCATTACCAGTCCTGCCAACAATAATGGCAGCGCCTTTGATGGGCTGAGCAGTGACACGACCTTTTACAACCTCATCACCGGAATGGCCATACTCTTCGGTCGCTATTGGCCCTATCTGCCGCTGCTGGCCTTGGCGGGCGCACTTGCGGGTAAAAAGAAGATCCCCGCCGGGGCGGGTACCCTGACGACGCATACGCCGATCTTCATCGGCCTACTGGTGGGGGTCATTCTTCTGGTCGGCGCGCTCAACTTCTTTCCGGCACTGGCGCTGGGTCCGATTGCAGATCAACTGGCGCCCATCAGCACCCTGACTCATTAGAGGAATCATATTCATGGAATCTACCCATCATAAACATGCGGCATCTCCGATCAACTGGAAAGATCAGGGCCGGGGCGCCCTGTGGGACAGCTTCAGCATGCTCTCCCCGCGTCGCCAGTTGCGCAATCCGGTGATGTTCGTCGTCTACGTCGGCTCCTGGCTGCTGCTGGCCCTCTTTTTTCACGATCTGATCGTGCATAACAGTGAAGCGCCTTTTACCGCTGTGATCGACCTCTGGCTCTGGCTCACACTGATTTTTGCCAATTTTGCCGAAGCGCTGGCCGAGCGTCAGGGCGAGGCCCAGGCCAACAGTTTGCGGCAGAGCCGGCAGGAAGTTACGGCCAAAAAACTGCCGAAACCGGTGCGCGAGGCGAGCTATAAGGAGGTTCCCGGCGCCAGCCTGCGCAGCGGCGACTTTGTCCTGATAGAAGCGGGAGACCTCGTCCCCACCGACGGCGAGGCGGTGGCGGGAGTCGCCGCCGTCGATGAAAGCGCCATCACGGGCGAGAGCGCGCCCGTCATCCGCGAAAGCGGGGGTGATCGTAGCGCGGTCACCGGCGGTACCCGGGTGATCTCGGACTGGCTCATCATCCGGGTGACGCAGGAGGCCGGACACACCTTCCTCGACAAAATGATCGCCATGGTGGAGGGGGCGGCACGGCGCAAAACCCCCAACGAAATCGCCTT
>JAJZKY010000683.1 GCA_021803885.1 Planctomycetota bacterium | reverse complement strand
TTCTTTCTGATTTCCATGAGTTATGGCCGGTATGATCTTCTCGGCCAGAGACACTCGGTAGTCCGGGATAAAGACAACCTTCATCATCTCTTTACTTCGGGGATCGTTGTTGACTACTGCACCGACACTATGGATCAGCTTAATGATCTGCTTGGCCAGCCAATAACCGGGCGCGGCCTTTCCTGCAAAAATGTAGGTCCGCGGCACACGCGGAGTTATCCCATCCTCAACCAGGCTGAGATACTCATAAACAATGTGCAGAACCTTGAGAAGCTGCCGCTTATAAACGTGTATGCGCTTGGCGTGCACGTCGAAGAGAGAGTCTGGATCAAGCTTTTCGTTTAGATCGTATTTGATCAGAGCAGCAAGCTTTTCCTTGTTCGTCCGCTTGATCTGCGCGAATCTCGCCCTGAAGGCGGAATCTTCAACGAACGGCTCTAGTTTGTGCAGTTGGTCTGCATCGGTTATCCACCCTTCGCCGATTGATTCGCAAGTTAGGCGCGCCAACAAGGGATTGGCGTGAAGCAGCCAACGTCTGACACTGATGCCGTTCGTCTTGTTATTGAATCTCTCCGGCCATAACTCATGGAAATCAGAAAGAAGAACCTCCTTCAAAAGATGGCTATGAATGGGAGATACTCCGTTCACGGAATGGCTTCCCATCACCGCCAGGTTGACCATCCGCACCTGGTGCGAATCCGCACCCTCTACAATGGACATATGCGCGCTACGAGAACGACCGTCGCGATACGTGACGCTCATCTGTTCGAGAAATCGTCGATCTATCTCCTCAATAATTTGAAAATGGCGCGGCAGAACCTGATTTAGGAGCGCAGTCGGCCATCTCTCAAGCGCCTCCGTCGAGAGCGTATGGTTGGTATAACCAAAGGTGTTTTGCGTGATTTTCCATGCATCTTCCCAAGCAAGTTCTTTTTCATCCACCAAGATGCGCATCAGTTCCACGATGGCAAGCGTTGGATGCGTATCATTCAATTGAATTGCGACTTTGGACGAAAAGGCGTCTAACGTGGAATGATCTTGCTGGTATCTGCGGATAATGTCCCGAACCGCGCATGCTGCGAGAAAATACTCCTGAGCCAGGCGTAACTCCTGGCCAGCAATCACCGCGTCGGAAGGATACAGAACTTTGGAGATCATCTCCGACTGAATCTTTTGCTCGACAGCCTTGAAATAGTCGCCATCGTTGAAGATGCGCATATCGAAGTCCTGCGAAGAGCGGGCTGAATAAAGCCGAAGATAATTTACCGTTCGCCCGCCATAACCTGGAATAAGCATGTCGTATGGAAGACCAATGAGCGCCTTCCAATCAAGCCACATTGGGTTGTATACGCCATGCCGGTCAAGAGCATGCTCAATGTGTCCATAAATCGGAATCATGCAGGCCTCATCCGGGCGTGCTATCTGCCAGGGTGTGCCCAGGCCCTGCCACTGATCCGGCAGCTCGTGCTGGTAGCCATCCACGATCTCCTGCCGGAAGAGACCAAATTCGTAGTTAATTCCGTATCCGTAGCCGGGCATGCCGAGAGTAGCTAGTGAGTCGAGAAAGCACGCCGCAAGGCGGCCCAGCCCGCCGTTGCCCAGTGCCGAGTCCGGCTCAGCTTGCTCCACATCCTGTAAATTCACACCGAGGTTCCTGAGGGCCTGAGCACACGCCTCGTAAAGACCGAGATTGCGCAGGTTCGAGGCTAAGGATTGGCCGATCAGGAATTCGATGGATAGATAGTATACCCGCTTTGAATCGCGCTGACGATAACGCTTCTCCGTTTCCAGAAAGCGGTCCATCATCCGGTCGCGTACAGTCAGTGCAACTGCCGCAAAGCGATCGTGCGGCGCAAGACTATCCCATGACCTCCCGAGCGAATAGACCGCATGCCGGCAGATCGCGTCCTGCAAAATGGCACTTTCATCAACAGACCCACTCATAGCACTCCTCGCTCATTTAGAGTCGAAAGAACGTGCCGCGTCCTCTTGGGTATCAAAGATTTCGAAGACGCGGTGCATGCGCACCAGTTCGAATGCCGAACGAACCTGGGCGGTCAGGCAACAAAGCTTCAGATCGCCGCCCTTGGCGGTTACATGGCGAAGAAATGAGAGGATGACACCCAGGCCGGAACTGTCAATAAACTGAACGCGGCAGAGATTTACCACCATCTTCCTATTGCTGTCGAGTATGGACGCCATCGCGCTTTTGAGATCGCCGGCATTACTGGCGTCCAATTCCTTCACCGGAATCTCCGCGATCGTTACGCTCAGCTTGCTTTCTGTCGGAATCTCCATGGGGTCTCGCTTTCGCATGAAGGGTTCTGCCTTGAGAGTTTGGTCAAGGAAATGCAATTCATGCCTAGACTATCCTGGTAGTAACGGATTTCATCGACGCATTGTGACAGCAGATAAAGACCGAAACCTGACTGCCGGCAGGTCTCAAACGAGGGGGGCGTGGCAGGCTCGGGTGTAAAGGCCTTGCCATGGTGACGCAGGCGGATCGCAACATAGTCGCTGTAAGCGTCCGCTTCGAGGTAAATCGACTGATCGGTCCTACCGTCATAGGCGTGCCTCATGATATTGCTGGCCGCTTCGTTGATAGCTAGTTCAAGGCAGAAGGTGCTGGCCTGACCCAGCCATGGACGAGGCAGTCGCTCGCAGAAGGAGTGCACAAACTCCCGGGCTTCATGCAATTGACGCAAATCGCTATTGATAGTCATCTCTGTGTGCAAGAGAGGCGGACCCACTTCCTCCACGTAGACCGCCACTAGGGTCACATCGTCCGCAAAATGTTCCGATCCGCAATGTGTGATGAGAGATTGATGAATGGTCTCGATTAACAGTTCAGGCTCAAGGTGACAATTCGTCTCGATGTATCTCCGCAGCCGATCGGTGCCAAATAACTCTCCAGAGGAATCGCGCGCCTCGGTTATGCCATCCGAGAAGAGAACCAACATATCTCCAGCCTCGATTGGGTATGTCTTTTGTTCGTACTGTTCATCTTCGCGAACTCCCAGCGGCAGATTATCTCCCCGCAAAAGATCTGTCTTCCCGGAGCGGGCATGTAAGTGAATCACGCCCGTATGCCCGCAATCAACTAATTCCACAACACTCCTTTGCTGATCGACGCGGGCGTAGCAGAGCGTGACGAAGCTTTCCAACTCGATCAATTGGCATGCAATCTTTGTATGGGTCAGCGTAATAATGTCTTCGGGCTTCGGAAGCTCATCGGCTGCGGAGATTGCTGAAAGATGCCCCAGCGCCTTGCGCAGATGCGCCTTGGTGGCCGCCCCTAAGAGCGCGGCGGGGATCCCTTTGCCCATCACGTCGCCGACCATCACGTCAAAGGAGCGCTTTTGCGGTTCCATGAACACTATGAAGTCGCCGTCGATGCGCTGCGTGGGCGCTGCCAGCGACGCAATGCGCATTCCCGGCAAATGCTCCGGCGGAGA
>JAJZKY010000682.1 GCA_021803885.1 Planctomycetota bacterium | reverse complement strand
AATTGGCCCCACGCCGGGCATGCCCACCAACTGCGGACTGTTATCCATGTAGGCTACAGAATTCTGTGCCTGCTGCTGCGCGGAGGCCAGGGCCGCATCCATGGAGACGGCAAAAGGATCCTGATCATTGGTTTTCAACATCGTCAGGCCCGAGGTATTAAAGCCGCCACTGTCAAAGGCGTTCTGCACCTGATTAAATACCTGCTGGGCCATGAACGTGTTGTTCTGAATGGATTGCTGGGGCAAATCATAATACGCTTGGGGTGTAAGCTCATTGAGGTAATTAGCCTGTTGGCTGACCGACATTGAGCTTAAGGCCACCATGGCATTTTGGATTGTGCCGGGCGTACTGGAAGATACCGCATTGTTGTTTAGGTACGTGGCGACTGAAGCCTGGTTGGGCGTAAAGCTTGCGAGATTGGCAAAGTAGGCCAGATTGGACAAGTCAATGACTTCACCGGTGCCGGAGACATAATTGGCCGTGCCCTTCAATAAGCTCGGTGCGCCGGTAAGAACTAATGAACTAAATGCGCCGGTAACCGTGCCGGTGGTACCAATAACGGTGTAATGCTGGCCGGCAGCCGGGGTGAAGCCGGAGAATATTAAATTCAATTCACCGTTGAGCGAAGCTGTGCCATTTCCGAGTTGAATTGAATCATTGACACCGTTGCCCGTGGCCAATAGTTTCAACGTGCTGCCGGAATTCTGGGTATAGCTTGAACCGGTAATAGCCAGCACGCTGCCGGAACCGGCCAGCGCGTCACTAGTTTCCAACGTGGAACCGGAATTGACAATAATGGCACCGGAACCGAAGGCATTGGCATTGGAGACAATAACCGTTGAGGGCGCATCTCCAATTTCAAAGGTACCGGCACCCGAACCGGCTTCATTAAGATTAAATGTGCCGCCGCTGAAGGCGAGGATATTGCCGGCCGTGGCGTTGGCAATCGATCCGGTTAAGGTTTCCGTGCCGGAACCGGAATTGGCCAGGACACTGGTGGTGCCGGTGCCGGTAACGTTGATTGCATTTGCGATAGTGCCGCCTGAACCGGTGTAGGCCAATGTGCCGCCGCCGAGGGTAACGCCACCGCTGGTGGCACCGAGATTAGAATCACTGGCGATGCTCAACGTGCCGCTATTGACCGTGGTTCCGCCGGTGTAGGTATTAGTGCCGGAGAGCGTCAGCATGCCGCCAGCGGTTGTGCTTTCAACGGTCAGGCTGCCTGTACCGGTCAAGTTGCCGGAGAATGTGTCGCTTTGGCCATCTGTATCGATGGTGCCGCCATTGGTATTAAGTGCCACCGCTTGGGCATCGGTGATGCCTGCTGTGGTTTGCAGGGTGCCGCCGTTGAAGCTGATCCCGCCGCTAGCGATGTTGGAATCACTGTTAATCGCCAATGTGCCGCCGTTGATGGCAGTGCCGCCGGTGTACGTATTGTTTCCTGATAACGTCAACGTGGTACCCGATGCACCGGCTTCCGTTACGGTGCCAGTTCCGGAAATAGCACTCGACAAGCTGCTGCTGGCGGATTGGCTAAAAGTCAATGCCGAGTTATCCACGATGTTGCCGGTCAGGCCACTGGTGTCGCCTGCGAATGCCAGCGTGCCGCTGCTGATGGTCGTTGTACCACTGCCTGTGTCGGCACCCGATAGTGTCAGCACGCCGTTACCGGTTGTGCTTTCAACGGTCAGGCTGCCTGCACCCGTCAAGTTTCCGGAGAATGTGTCGCTTTGGCCATCGGTGTCGATGGTGCCGCCGTTGGTGTTAAGCGTCACCGCTTGGGCATCGGTGATGCCCGCTGTGGTTTGCAGGGTGCCGCCGTTGAACGTCATGGTGGTGACACCCAAACTATCTGCGGTGGAGACTGAAAGTACGCCGCCATTAAGATTCCAGCCTAATCCGCTGCTGTTGGCCCCGGTAACGGTCCAAACGGTTGTCAGTGAAGCATTTTCAACCAGTTGGTTGAAGCCGACATACTGCGTCGTGCCCGTGTAGGCACCAGAAAAGCTGCTGACCACGTTGGAAACATTGAAACTTGAGGAAACTGAGCCGCCGAGGCTCAGCGTGTCGCCGCCATTGGTTGTGCTGGGAGTGCTGACCACGTTGCCGGTGAAGGCGTAGCCATTTTCGAGAATCAGCGTGTTGCCGCCGCCGCTGAAGTCCACCGCATCGGCCTGCGCACCGGTTCCGCCATTGGCCTTGCCGCCGGCAATGGTGCCGCTATTGGTTATTGTGCTGTCGCCAGAAGAGGCAATGCCGGCACCGCCGCTGCCGCCGGTCCCACCGATGCCGCCGATGCCGCCGCCGCCGATGCCGCCGCCGCCGCCGCCAGTGCCGCCGGTAATGGTACCTGTATTGATCAAGATGAAGGTGCTGCCAGTTACACCCGCTCCGCCATTTCCGCCAGCGCCACCGGTGCCGCCGGGGAAGCCGCCGGTGCCGCCGGTGCCGCCGGTGCCGCCGGCAATACTACCCGAATTCGTCAGAGTGGAGCTGCTGCCAGTTACACCCGCTCCACCATTTCCGCCAGCGCCGCCGGTGCCGCCGAAGGCGAGGTGGCTGTCGCCGCCGTTGCCGCCGCTTCCGCCAAGCCCTCCCGTTACGCTGCCGCCCGCATCCACAGTCAGCGTACCAAGGTTCAGGGTAGCACCTTGCACGGCCACCGCTGCTCCGCCTGCCGCACCGGAGGTGCCCGGCCCGCCATTTCCTTCATTATTCGAGCCCGCTGACCCTGGTGCCCCGCTGGCAGCGACGAGGTTTGATGTTCCCGTCAGTTCCAGCCTAGCTGCGGCATCGACAGTAGCCACGCCAGCGGATGTATTGGCACCGGAAATGATTAACGTACCGGCAGCAACGGTTGTTCCGCCGGTGTAGTTGTTGTTGGCGTTTGAGAGGGTCACGGTACCGTTCGGCTGGTCGATAAGGAGCGTAACATCTTGGGTTAACAGGCCCGATATGGTCGTCGACACAGTAGACGCGTGGCCGTTGCCGATATCAAGGGTAATGAGGCTTCCCCCCGTGCTACCAATGGTTCCACTGATCGTTGAGCCAGAAGGCGTGGTCATCGCGGACGGGTCGATAGTTAATGTCTCGGCTCCCGCCCCGGTGCCATTAGAATTATAGATGGTCGCCGCACTTCCCAAGGTAAGTTGACCTATCGTGGGGCTTATTCCGGAAAGATCAGCCCCGACCGTCCCGTTTGGCACGGTCACATCGTACACCGCCCCGGATGGCGTGCCGTTATTTCCAATGATATTTCCGCTCCAATTCGCTGAATTGGCCCAATAACCGTTGGAAGACGAGTCGGCACCAGTCCACGTCGCGGTGGTATCCGCGCGGAGGCTGGCCACCGAGCCAGCGATCAACGCTGCAACTGCCAAGGCGGCCGCGCCCCGGCTAACATTCATTTTTCCGCCTCGACGCTTTAAAACCTTCCGATAAGCTAAGTGTATTA
>JAJZKY010000681.1 GCA_021803885.1 Planctomycetota bacterium | reverse complement strand
CGGCCGGGGCGACGGGTCGGGTGATGGAGTATTTACACATTTAGACATGGACATGCTTGCACACAATAATATATCAATGTGTGTACGGCGGATAGCGCTCGTCGAGGCACCCGCTGCCGCGAATTGGATGAGCCACGCGAGCGGCGGGGTATTGCAATTGCTGGGGCATTTCTGGGAGCGATTGCCGCAGGCATCCAAATTTACGCAGCCGGATTTTCATCTCCTTGCGGTGCTGCCGGAAGAGGCACCGTATTCACCGGTGGCGGACTGGGGCGTGTGCCGGGGAGTGATGCTGTACGTCCCCCATGCCCATCGGGCGGAGGTATTTGGCATTGATTCGGATGCGGCAGGGCATTTATCGATGTATTTGGCGGGTTGGGAGCGGTTGCTGCGGAATACCGAGGCGAATAAAGGTCCGATAACTTCAGATGATGCTTCGCCCGCCCCATTGCAATTCATCACGGGCGATGCCGAGACGATTCGCGTCATGTTGCCGCAAATGTTGATGTTGGTTCGGCGGCGGCAGCCGGCGAAGATGGTAACCAACTGCGTGATGGTTCTGGATGAGAATGCGACGATCAGGGAGCAGTCAAATGTTCGGCCCGCCCGTGCGGATGACGAAGCGACTCTTAACCGGTGGCGGAGGCTTTATTCCCAGGAGCGAGGCATCCTTTTTGAGGCGAATATTATTGATGGCATTCGTGCGGGGAATATCTTCGTTTATGAGGTTAGCGGTGAAGTCGTATCGGTCGCGAAATTGGATATTGATTTGCCGACCCATGTTGAGATCGGCGGCGTTTACACCTTTCCGGAGATGCGTGGGCACGGGTATGGGACGGGTCTGATGGAGGGTTTAGCGTTTCGGATTCGTCAGCAGGGGAAAATACCCATGCTTCAGGTGGATGAATCGAACACTTCGGCATACCGTCTTTATCAGCGTTTGGGGTGGAAAGAGCTGGGGCGGTTAAGTCGGGTTTGGCTGATACCATGAGAAGTTTGGCTGCGTCGGGCCCAAGGCGGACGGCATATGCGCTTGAATGTTCCACGTGGAACAAGGCAGGCGGGGTGACGACACAAGCAGCGAGCAGGCGGAAATCTTGATATAATTCTCGGTCCGGCTGCGGAGGCTCCCGCAGTCGGAACCGGCGAAGCCGCCGTACGCCACCCATGCTCGGCTTGCGGTCCGTTCACAGCATCCCCGATCAAACGTGTCGTCCGGGATCAGAACCCGGAATTCCCGCCCGCACGAAGCGGATCGCCCGGCGATGCAAATGCCCAGTTGAGTTGACATTCCTCGAATCGTGCGGCACCATGTTCCACGTGGAACATGATGGTTGGCCGATACAGTTCGGCGTCTCGATGGTGTCTCAGTGTAACAACATCGGTATAAGCCAACATCATAACCTTGAAAAACGGATACGGAGTACCACAATGGCTGCCAAACCGCGACTTGGAAAAGGGCTCAATGCACTCATTACCCAGCAAACGCCCATGCCGCCGGCCGATACTTCCACATTAACCGCCCATCGACCGGTCCAAATTCATCAGCTTCCGATTGAGCTTATTGCCCCCAATCCATCTCAGCCGCGATCTCCATTCACCGACGCCGATATTGCAGAGCTCGCTCAATCGATCAAAATTCATGGAGTGCTCGAACCGATTCTGGTTCAGCGGAAGGACGCGGATCGGTACGAGCTGATTGCCGGCCATCGGCGAACTGCCGCCGCCAAGGCTGCCGGCCTGAATCAGATACCGGCCATCGTCAAGGAATCCATCACCCCGGAACAGCAAACTGAATGGGCATTGGTGGAAAATATTCACCGCGAGGACCTTAATCCTCTCGACAAGGCCATAGCTTATCGGACCTACATCACTCGATTTCATCTCACCCACGCACAGGCGGCGGAACGGTTGGGCCAGGATCGTGCATCGATATCTAACCACCTAAGAATACTAGACTTACATCCCGATATCCAGACGATGATCCGCAATGGAATTCTCTCGTTCGGACATGCCAAAATTCTCGCGGGAATCGAAGAAACCGATCGGCAGCTGCAACTCGCTACCCTCGCCGCCCAAACGGCCATGAGCGTCCGCGAGCTTGAGCGGCAGGCATCAACCGCCCAAAGCCCCCCGCAGTCCGGCGAAACCCTCGTGCGCGAACATTCCCGCACCGTCAAAAGCGCTCATGTCATCGAACTGGAACAGGAACTCTCCCGAAAGCTGGGCACAAAACTACGCATTTTCCCCGCCCGGCGGAAAGGGTCCGGCAAGTTGGTGATACAATATTTCTCGCTGGATGAATTTGATCGGATCGTCGGGGCCCTGACCGGGAATTCCGATTGATTGCGGGCAGAGCGAAGTATTAACGTATTGGAGCCGCTTGGAATCCACATCACCCAACATTCTCGCCCGGCTGCGGGAGCTGTTTCCTGATGCCCGAATCACCACGCTGCGGAAAATGGTGGCTGACGGACGGGTGGAACTCAACGGCGTGCGAGTCCGATCGGTTAATCTGCCCGCCCCGATGGGGGAGCAAGTGACCGTACGCGAAGCCTCCGATCGCAACCGTGTCCCCGGCAAGAATATTATATTCGCAGATGCACATATTTTGATATTTGATAAACCTATCGGGCTCATCACCTCCACCACCCGGGATGAACGTCGGCCCACCGCCATCGCCCAATTGGAAAAGCAGATCGATCGTGCTCAGCCCGGGGGGAGGATCTATCTGGTGCATCGACTCGACCGCGACGCTTCCGGGCTCCTTATTTTCGCCCGCGATGTTCGCTCGCTTGCCAACCTGAAGATGCAGTTCCGCCGCCATACCATCACGCGCCGATATCAAGCCTGGGTGCATGGGCACCCTCCCAAGTCCGGCGAGCTTATCGACACGCTGGCCGAAGATGCGCTCGGACGGGTCGGCCGCAGCCCAGCCGGAAAACCTGCCCGATTGCAATATCGTCTTATCCGGACGGACGGCCCCTATTCGCTGCTGGAAGTGGAACTCTACACCGGCCGCAAACATCAAATCCGGGTTCAACTGGCCCTTCGCGGCTGGCCGGTGCTTGGCGACCGGCTTTACGGCAAGGCCGACGGACAGAAGCGACTGCTTCTCCATGCAGTTGAATTAATGATTCATCATCCCGCCGACGGCCGCCGAACGGCATTTCGATCCCCGCCCCCGCACGATTTCCAGCCGGTGCGTCGGTCGCCGACCGGTCGCGATCCACCGGGTTAACCGCCGCCGTTTATCCGCCAACCCCTTCGCCCGGCGGCGCCGTTTCATCCTTGATCAGATACACCGGCAGTTTCCGTTTCGGGTCGCCCGCGAGGTAAACCGTCCGGGAGGTAAAGGCAAACTCTATCCCCGCTTTTTCAAATGCCTCCATCACCGCCAGATTGAACCGCTCATTAAAATCAATAAATCCCCTGGAATCCGTCACCGGGCGGAAATAATAGCAA
>JAJZKY010000680.1 GCA_021803885.1 Planctomycetota bacterium | reverse complement strand
GGCGTCATGGCGGTATTGTACACATACGGTCGCCTGGCGTTTCTCTGCTCGCAGGCTACTTTTCCGGCGAAATGACGGGAAGATCGATGTAGCTGGCCTGGCCGGGCGCGTGGTAGATGCGCTGGGTTGCCTTGCGGAAGTCGGTGGGTTTGGCGAAGAAGATATTGGGGACGAAGGTCTGCGGATTGCGGTCGTAGAGCGGGAACCAGCTTGACTGGACCTGGACCATGATCCGATGGCCGGGCAGGAAGAGATGGTTGGCGGTGGGCAGGGCAAATTTGTATGTGAGCGGGGTGTTGGCTGCGAGCGATTTGGGCTGACTGAGGCTCTCGCGATAGCGGCCGCGGAAGATGTCCATGGCGATGGGAAGCTGGTAGCCGCCGAGATCGGGGTCTCCGGCGACCTCGTCGGGGTAGACGTCGATCAGCTTGACGACCCAGTCAGAGTCGGTGCCAGAGGTGGAGGCGACGAGATGGACGATGGGCTCGCCGCTGATGCGCAGGGGTGCGGTGAACGCGTCGGAGGTGAAGGTGACGACGTCGGTGCGTCCGGAGAACTCGCGCTGATCATCGACCAGCCAGCGGACCCAGGAGAGATTGGGAGTGTAGCCGACGGGCTGGCTGGGCCGAATGCGAAAAGGGACCGGTTTGGCGGGATCGGAGACGTATTCGTCAAACGGCGAACTGCCTGCGACGGGCGGTGTGAAGGCGAGTTTCGAGCCTGCCTCAAGATAGAGCGGTGTGGCTTTGGGTGTGCAGCCAGTGGTGCAGGCGGAGGGCCAGTCGACGAGCCGCTGCCAGCGGTTCGCTCCGGTTTCAAAGGCATTCACGCGCGAGACGGTCTGGGCTGGCGGATCGTCCTGAAGATAGTGGGCGAGGAACGGCGCGAGGATCCGGCTGCGGAAGTAGAGGCCGGTGTCGCTGTTGAACGGGATGGCTCCGAGCGAGCTGGCATGCTCGATCTCCTGCCCATGGTGCCACGGACCGAGCACGAGAAAGAGGTTCTGTTTTGCGGTTGCGGGCTGGGCGGCGTTGACGGCTTTCCAGACGGCCATAGCACCGTAGATATCTTCCTGATCCCAGAGGCTGGCGACCAGCATGGTGGGTACGGTGAGCGGCTGGGCGGCGAGGATCTGATCGACGGCCTGATCGGACCAGAAGCTGTCATAGGAAGGGTGGGCGATGACCTTGCGCCAGAAGCCGATCTGGTCCATGCCGCGCTCTTTGCCGAGTTCTCCAGCCGTGCCAGCGCGCATGTACATGTCGTAGTCGTCGAAGGTGCTGGTGAGCCATTTGGCGGAGTTGTCGCGAGTGGCCGTCTGCTCGTAGATGTAGGGAAGATTTTGTTCGCGGAAGGCACCGTTGTGGAACCAGTCATCGCCGCGCCAGCCATCGACCATGGGATTCATGGGCACAGCAACTTTGAGCGCGGGGTGGGGATGGACGAGCGGCATGAGCGAGAGGAATCCGTCGTAGGAGATGCCGAGAACGCCGACCTTGCCGTTGGACTCCGGGATGTTTTTGACCAGCCAGTCGATGGTGTCGTACGTGTCAGTGGATTCGTCGACTGGAGTGGGGTTGAGCGGGCCGTGGAGAGGACGGTTCATGACGTAGTCACCCTCGGAGCCGTACTTGCCGCGAATGTCCTGGACGACGCGGATGTACCCGCCGGAGATGATGGTTTCGACGGCATTGTCATAGCCCCAGAGAGCGGAACCAAGGTGCATGCTGGGAGAATTGGCAGTAAGCTGGTCCGCGCTGTAAGGGGTGCGTGTGAGCAGAATGCCGGCGTGCTTTGCGTCCTTCGGAACGAGGATGACGGTGTGGAGCTTGACGCCGTCGCGCATGGGGATCATGACTTCGCGACGCTGGTAGTCCATGCCGTTGTCCGAGGGCTGGAAGTGCGCCGGGGTCTCGCTCGGGTAGTCGGGGTATTTAGGCGCGGTCTGTGCGCTGGCCTGGGCGGCAGAGTAACTGGCAAGAGAAAGCAGACAAAGAGTTGCCAGGAGACGAGGGGCTCGGAGTGGCATTCTGGTCAGAAACATGGTCAGCCTCAGGAAGAAGATACCTGACGCTACCACGACAGGGCGGGGATGCGGAATGGGATTCTGCCCGAACGCAGGGCGGCACGCTCGTTGCCACGCCCGCGCCCGACGCTGTGGGCGAAGACGTGCAAAAGGCAGAGACCGTGGAGCATCACGGATTGTGCTGCCTGCGTGGGCCGAGATTCTGAAGTAGGACTATTCGCCTTGGGATCTCAACCACATTTCTTTTGTTGAGTTCCCTCCGAACTGAATCCGGACGAGTTGCTCAACGCCACTCTCAATACAAAGAGTCTCCACGGCTGCGACCGCGCAAATTGGAAAGGCATATCCGTTGTGTCGCATAAGTCCTATAGTTGTGGGTCAGATCAATAATCATTTCCGAGAAGAGGGTTTTGGATTCATGCAAACGCGGACAATGCATCTGCCTGAAACCCTGATTTGAAGTAATCGTTTGGTCTGATCGAGACCAAACGATTGCGATTTAATGTCTTTACAATACAAAATTTACGTTTAATAATGTTGCTGTTAGCAACTAAATGGCAACGGGCAGAAAGTCAACGAAGCGGTTCACGACGCTGTCAGTTCAACTACTTGTGCAGGGGTTCCATGCCGCCGAACGTATCGCAGTCCGTACTTGTGATGGGAGCATCCCCACCATTGGCTTTTGACAAAGCAGATGCAATCCCTCGATGCATGGAACCTTTCTATTCGATGCTGACCTGCGAGTCCCCTGTTGCAGATCAAACGCTCTCCATCCTCCCGTTCGGGTCACTTAAATCAACGTCAAAACAAATGACTCCATTTGGACTGCTGCCCAGAGACGATGCAGGACGCATCGTCGAGCTTCATGCGCATATCCAGGTTCAACTACAACTTCATCAACCAGAATGGCGTGAGAAACCTCCAAGCCTTTCCGCTACCATGCGAGGATAGAATCAAAATTGAAAAACCATAACGTAACACGCCGTGACTTACTGCGCAACGTCGGTGCTTCGGTCGGATGCCTGACACTCGGAGGGCTTCCAGCAACTACACTTGCCCATGCTCAAAATCCGATGCCAACAACAAAACCGCCCGAAGAAATCACTCCCGCATCGGGAAGTGTCATCGCTAGTCAATATCCCCATTCTGCAGGCGTTTTCATCGACCGCCCATTCACACATATCCCAACCGAGGTCGACAGGCTGCTCGATGATATGGAGGAACGGGGATGTGCCTACTTCTTCGAAGAGGCCCCTGCGGAAACCGGCATGGTGCGCAACCGAGCGCCCGCAATAGTGGGTCATCCGACGAGTCAGATGTCCAGCATCGCCGGCATCGGCTTCGGCCTGAGTGCTCTATGCATCGCCGCGCAAAGGCATTACCTGCAAGCCTCAGTGTGCGAGGCGCGCGTCGAAACGACGCTGGCCTTTCTGCTCGATAAATGTC
>JAJZKY010000679.1 GCA_021803885.1 Planctomycetota bacterium | reverse complement strand
GCTACGACCTGCTGGCATCAGAAGCACGCCTGGCCAGTTTTCTGCTTATTGCACAAGGACAAGCGCAGGGTCGTAAAGAAATTCAAAATCCATCACCGCCAACGCGCGGCAGCGATCCACCAACTGATCAATGACCCTTAACCGTTCTGCGGCAGCTGCCCGGGCGGCAGCCGTCCCCGTGGCAATGCCATGGGCTAATTCAGCCAGTGTCAGAGTGTTGTTCACGTCCCGCGCATCAGGGACGAGGGTTTCCAGATCCAGCGCCAAAGCCTGACATTGTTGATAAAATGCCTTTGCCCAGTAAGCACAGTCGCTATCCGCCGGAACATCGGCGGGAAACCCGTTCACGAGATCGCCGCTGATCCTTTGAATATCGGCAAGCTGGTGATGGGCATCCACCAGGGATGGGGGGCATCCGTTGAGCGTCATGGCAGACAACACATCTTGCAGTGCAAGGACTTTGTTGGCCAGATCTGTCGTGGGGATGTCGTGGATGCATGTTGCCAACAGATACAGCGTATCCTGCAGGCCCGCAAAGGCGTTGTCCGGCAACACCGGATGAGTTTTGAGCGCGTTCAACCCTGCTTGGAGGGTGAGCAGGCAGCCGCCGAGATTACCGCTATCCACCGCTGAGATATATTGCGGACTCAGTATTTGCAGGGTGCGCGTGTCATACCAGTTATAGAAGTGACCGTGATAGCGTTCCAGTTGCTCCATGGTTGTCACGGTGTTTTCGGTCAATTGGAGGAACTCGCCGGCAGTAATATAACCAAAATCATAGGCAGCCAGACTGGCCAGCAGCGACATGCCCATGTTGGTCGGTGAGGTTCGCGAGGCAATGACCGTCGTTGGATACTCCTGAAAATTATCGGGGGGTAACCAGTGCTCCGCAGGGCCGACAAAGTCATCAAAAAAACGCCAGGTACGTCGTGCCGATAGCCGCAGAAAGCGTCGCTGTATATCATCCAGACCTGTGACACCGGTCCGCAACGGCTGGCTGATCCACCACGCGATAACTGGTGAAAACAGCCACAGCCCTAAAATGGGCATGCTGAACAGTAACACCGAGGGTGAACTGGTCCCCAGGCTGGAGGCAGTCACCAAGGCTATTCCGAGGAGGATGGCGAGCAGGGGTGCACTCCAGATCTCCCTGAAAAAATCTCCGGGGGTATGACAGGCGTTACGGCTGCGGTACGAAGGCAGTTGCCAAAGCAACAATCCCCGACGGGTGAAAAGCATTCGTATGCCTGAGCGCAGAATGGCATCCAGGCTCATCACTGCATCATAGGGCAGCAGTGCGACCGTCAGCAGTGCGGAGAATAGTGGGCGACTTGCCGAAGCCCTGGTCAAGGAGAGATGTGCTGCCCAGTCGAGGTCTTGAGGCTTGCGGAAGAGGTCGATGAGCGGCGAAAGCAGGACTGGCACGAGGATGATCCCGGTAACCAAGGTAGTCCATAACCAGGAGAAGGCTGGACCCAGGAGCCAGCCTCCCGCCAGCAGCAGCAATAGTGCGGATGACACCAGACTGCGGCGGAGATTGTCAAAAATTTTCCATATCGACAAGCCGGATAGCGGATTGGTCGGACGCGGCGCCCGCATACCGTTAGCGGTTGGGACACCGGGTACCGACGGCAACAGCCAGCCGATAATCTGCCAGTCACCCCGAATCCATCGGTGTCGGCGGGAGACTTCTGCGGTGTAACTGCCAGGCAATTCTTCAATCAGGACGACGCTGGTCGCCAGTGCCGCACGGGCATACCCGCCTTCCAGCAAATCGTGACTGAGGATAAGGTTTTCTGGAAAACGGCCATCAACCGCCTGGCGGAAGGCATCTACATCGTAGATGCCCTTGCCGATGAATGAGCCTTCGCTGAAAATATCCTGATAGACATCAGATACCTCGCGCGTATAGGGGTCAATCCCAGAATCCCCAGCCATGAGTTTAGTAAATAGCGATTGACCGGCGCTGGTCAGGTCGATCGCTACGCGGGGCTGAATGATCGCGTAGCCATCGACGATACGGCCCTTATCGACGTCATATACGGCTTGGTTGAGTGGATGCGCCATATGACCGATCAGTGCCCGCGCCGTGTCACGGGGCAATTGGGTGTCGGTATCGAGGGTGATGACATAACGGATGCTGCCGAGGATGGACAGGTCGCCGACCTGCTCTGAGAATGCTGCCGCCTCCGCCGCCCCTCTCAGCAGCGCATTAAATTGTTCCAGTTTGCCGCGTTTGCGTTCGTAGCCCATCCACACCTGTTCAAATGGGTTCCAGACTCGGGGCCGGTGAAACCAATAAAACAGGCAGGGTCGATCATCGACATAGCGGGCGTTGAGGGTCTGAATAGCGACACGTGCATAGTCGATTAATAACGCATCTTCCGGACTGGTCTGCTCTGCCGCATCCCGAAAATCCGTCAGTAACGCAAAGTAAATATTGGAATCGCGGTTTCCGAGGTAGCGGATTTCCTGGGCCTCCAGCAACGCGTCAATTTCCTGTGGCGAACTCAGCAGTGTCGGGATAACGACCATGCAGCGGTGCGCATCAGGAACACCCTGCGAAAAATCCATCTGCGGCAAGGCGCCGGGCGCCATAAAAAGAGTGATCAGGCGATTTACCAGAGAAACCGCCAAAGCCGAAATACTCACAACCCCGACCATGCCTAGCCACCAGACACGCCAGTCGGTGGGGCTGAGGCCCTCAAGAGGGACGCGCAAAATTAAACTGATCAGCACCGTCAACAGGAATATGGCGCTGATATACAAGGAAAGGCGGAGATGATCGCCCATTTGTCTGGTCGCTGACCGCCATTCAAAATGGCAGCCCATCGCCAGATCAAGACGCTGCCGACCCCGATCCAGCAGGTAATAGCCGACATGCGCAGATCGATCTTCGCTGCCTGTTTGCTGCGATGCCGCCTGGGCAAGTGCAATCGCCTCCTCCGCCACCGCCAGCTCATCACGCCCACTGCTGCGTGCAATATCTTCAATAGCGTGGCGATATCGATCGCGTGTTACGAAATCCTGTCCGTCGTATATGCCCATCGGGTCCTGGCGCAGGCTTTGTTCGACAACACTGTACGCTTCGACATGACTTCGCCAGTCCATAGCCGCGAGAAAATTCAGGCTTCCAATACTGTTTGCCATGGATATCTGGTTGGCAGCGGACTTTCTGGCGGACACTTCAGACAACTGGGTAGCGGTTATGCCCTGTTCAAGTAATTTATGTTCGACCCAGGTTTGCACGAACGCCATAGCGGGACCGTAGGCTTGCAATCTGGCGTAAAACTCCTCCACAAACGGCGCCGTCAAGGGCATATCCGCATGCGCAAATTCAGCAAGTAATTGAATCAGCAGGTTCGGCTTTTTTTCTGCGGCGGCGAGCATGCGATCCGCCCAGATCATGGCGGCATTGCGTTCCTCCCGCCGACAAGCAACGTTCAGACTAGCGCGACGCAGGTTTTCCAGTAAC
>JAJZKY010000678.1 GCA_021803885.1 Planctomycetota bacterium | reverse complement strand
AGGTCTGATGGACGATGCGAGGCTTACCGTCGACGCGCGCGCTTTCGACGAGGTAGTAGTAGATGGTGTTGGCTTTTTTCTTTTTGACAAGCGACGCCATACAGGGCAATACAATAAGTCATATATCTATATATCTATATATCTATATATATATATAGATATATAGATATCGCCAAGCACTCAATGGTAACCATGCATGGATTCTTTAGCGCTAACAGGGTAATACGGATTCGCGGACCCTAATGGCTGTTCAAGAGCCATATGATGCAGACATATAAGAGCCTGTTTACGATTTCCTGAGCAGCAGTCTAAGGAAAGCCAGGTGGACCATTTGCAGGCTGGTGTTCAGCTTGCGTTCACAGTTCTTCCATAGCCGGCGGCATTTTTCTAGCCAGGCGAAGGATCGTTCCACGATCCAGCGCCTGGCTAGCACCACAAATGCATGCAGTTCATTGCGCTTGACGACTTGAACCGTGGCGTCGATGCGCTCCATCACGCCGTCGGCAAAAGGTTGGCCCGTGTAGCCGCCGTCAACGAGCACGCTTTCCACACGCTCCAAGTTTGCTTTGCACCGGTCGATGGCTACCTGCGCGCCGTCGCGGTCCGTTACATTGGCCGTGGTCACGGCGATAGCGTGAGGCAGACCCTGCGTATCCACTGCGCTATGCCGCTTGATGCCGCTAACCCTCTTGCCCGCATCGTAGCCCTTCGGTTCGGCGCTATCGGTGTTTTTTACGCTCTGCGCGTCAACAATCAAGAAACTGGTCGTGGCGTTGCGCCCCAGTTTGATGCGGACCTCGCCAACGGATTTTTTTTAAGGCCCGCTCCAAGGCGCTCACTCCGTCCGCATCGGGCGCGCTCCACTTGGCAAAATACGAATACACTTATGACCCAGTTGGGGAACCCCTCGGGCAGCATGCGCCACTGGCAGCCGCTTTTGAGAAGATATAAAACCGCGTTGAAGACTTCATGCAAATCCACCGTGCGCGGTTTGGCGCGCTTACGAACGCCCTCCAGGATTGGACGAATCGATTCGAACTGCTCCCGGCTCACATCGCTTGGATACGGCTTTCTTGACTGTATCCTCCTCGATTACCGCACCGGAAATGCGGACGCATATGGCTCTGCGGATACCCTCGCCCCAACAGGACTATAGATCGTAAACAGGCACTGAGGGTGACTCCGGGCGTTTATCTCGCCATCCAGGTTCGCTGCGCGAACCTATGGGAGACGCACGACAATGCCGGTGCTGAACGTTATTATTCCCAGGCTTGGGGAGCCGCTGGACTCAAAAAGTCTGGCATAGCCAACCTCGACGACCCGCCAGTCAACGCGCGGACGGACATTCAGGTCAAGGCCGCCGAGGGCTTGACCTGAAAGCGAGATGCCGCCGTTCGCGTTGGTGCCAGGCGGAGAACCGGCGACCTTGTGATAGTAAGTATCGCCGATCACCTCGCCAATCTGGGAGTCAACGCCGCCGATTAGCCCTTCAACATACGGATGGAGGGACGCGACAGGCAGTTTGAAGGCGACGCGCGGCCCCCCCTGAACACTAATCAACGATTGCGCCGGTTCTCCGCCAGGGTAACCGTTGCTGGCGCTTCCGGATTGAAGCGAGACGCGAAAATCCGGGCCCAGGCTGAGAGAGGTCAGATGGCGGTTGAATCTCTTATCGTCATATCCGCCGAAGGTGATTCCGTAAATCTCCGGTTCGTTCGCGGCATGGATATCGGTGGTGCTGAACTCGCCATACAGGCCGATCTGCGCCATCGCGGAGAACGGCACGAGCAGGAGCAAGAAAGGTACAAGCTTCCAAAGCCTCATCGTAGAGAAATACCTCGCCTTAAAAAAATACTTCCGAGATTGCGATATAGTGCGGGGTCATTGTCGTCCAAACACGCCGAGGAAGGAAGCATTCACCCTATCCGCGCCAGGGGCGTTGAACGTAGCCGCGCAATACTTGCCTGCGATACCTATCCGCTGTCCGCTCAATTGCAGGCAGCAGCAAGGCCAGGAATAGCAGAGGAAAGAAGCCGCACTCAGTCGATTAACTTAAATTGTAATTGTCTCCAACCATTTGGACGTGCAATGTATTGAAATGTGTGCATCGTTCTGGCGGATCCATGTCTGAAACCCGTGTACCCGCAGAACATCCTGCAATTCCACATCTCAGAATCGAGACGTGGGCCGATTCTGACTGCGAAGGACGAGGCGCCGGAAAACATAGTAGAACACGATTCCCGCCGGCGTGGTGGGTTGTCTATCGACGCAAAAAATAAATCTTCGATTCCATCCGCCGCAATCGAGCAGCGCCGGGTGTGGCACCATTGTGTTTTTACAATCGTCTATTCAATAGGAGTGGTTGTTGCGAGCCGGTGAAGTAAAGTCATCCGCCGCAGCGCCCTACAACGATGCCGTATTGCAGGTAAATCCATCTTCAGGAGTACAAGAAATGAAAATGAATCATCTACGGTCCTATGCTTTGGGAATCGCAGCAGCTTTGATTTCAGTTCCCGTCTATGCGGCAACGCAGAACCAGCAGCAAACCACGACACTCTACAGCGCCGATGCGCAACTGACGCATCCGCTGAATTCAAACACCGCCAAAACGGGGCAGGCAGTCACCGCGAAACTCACCAGCGACGTGAAGACTTCCGACTCGACGGAACTGCCGAAAGGTGCAGTGCTGATGGGCAAAGTGGAGCAGGCGCAGAGCGCGAATGGCGGGTCAACCATCGGCATCGTCTTTAATGAGGCGCGCCTGAGAAATGGGAGCGAAATTCCGATCAAGGCAATGCTGTTGGGCGCCTATCCTCCGGTGCCGTACTATTCCGCGGGCGGCTCCAGTTCCTACTTGCCGATTCAGCCGGGGACGGTTCCCGGCGATCAGTCTATTCTGCAGGAGCCCGGCACACTGCGCCACATCACCCTGCGCAGCTCCGCGAAGAGCAGCGAGTCCGGCGTCTTCACCAGCAAGAATCACAGCTTCAAACTGGATAGCGGCACGCGGCTGCAAGTGGCGATCGCTTTGGATGGTCCTCCTTCCGCAACGACGAGTGGCGAGTAGATCGCGGTACGCGGGCGACATATGCTTTCCGGTGCAGAGAAAACATGTGTGTCGCGCGGGGTGATTTCCGTGGTTGTGAGGTTGCCTGATCGTTTTGAAAAAAAAGTCACTTTCATCGAGATAGGGTTCTGGGTCTTGCGTTCTTCCGAGCGCGGCGAACTCTACAGAACAGAAGCGTACTTTCGGGCAGGTGAGCGAGTTATTCCTCACCTGCTTCATCCTTATCGCCAGCACATACATTATTCCCAAGGAGTGAAGCTATGAAAATCAATCGTCTCGGATCTAAGGATCTGTACATAAATAAGTGCTTCAGTGTGGCGATATAGTATAGTTCCAGTCGCCGTGGAAGGAGTGGCGCTGGAGTTGGACAGCGGCGAATTTTGCGTCGATAGACAACCCACCACGCCGGC
>JAJZKY010000677.1 GCA_021803885.1 Planctomycetota bacterium | reverse complement strand
TTCTCACTCTTCGAATTCACCGCTGAATGTTCTCTTCAGCCAGACATGGTTAGACTGGTTGATGCCTGGTGGCGGAGGCTTCACGACAGTTCCGAATCGCTTCTGGATGTCGTCGGAGTGAAGACACAAGTAGCGCATCAACAGGGGCCAGCCCTCAAAGGGGCTGACTTTACGCCAAGCGCGCAGCTTTTTGAATGTTAGGTGAAGATTGGCCGCGACAATGAGCAGGCATTTGAGATCCGGCGGCGCGTTCGTGAGGTCCATGAACTCGCGATATACGGAGTCGAGTTTTATTGACTGGAGCAGCGCCAGGAGGTCGCTAAAGTGTTGCGCGGAACCAGCACCTGCCTGCACTGCGGATGTCGCCATTTCGCTCACGCCTCAATGTGCTTGATCAACGCGTTCCGTAGCCCTTCGGAATCGCTGCGATAAGGCGACCGTTCTTTTCGGAGACTTGGCGCTGAGAGTTGCCCTATTCTCGGTGGCCTTTGTCCTTCGCGGATCGAAGTAAAATTCTCCCTTGAGCCCATTGGCGGCGTTCCATTCAGATCAGATGACGTAACTCAGTCTTATCGGCAAATTCACCAAATAGTTCAGTTTGCCTTGGTGAATTGGGAGCCATTAGGGTGTCTGTGCTTGGTTCATCAATTTCTACTGACCAGTTCAACAAGTCTATTGAAGATGTGCAGAAGGAATGCCGATAGACCATAACGAGGACTCCTCGTTCGGCCATGGGGATGGCGAACAGCTCGCAGGTCTGGCAAGGTGTTTCTGATTTCAGAGAGCGGATGTCTTCGATGAGTGAGAATGGCAACGTCGATGCAACAATTTATGGCCCAGAAATCAACGGAGGCTGAAACAAAACAAAGGCGTCGAGGGCCAAAGAGCAGGCTGGATGAATTCCAACCACCTTCGGGACCTGTGGCGCCTCCCTCACATAGACTCCTAAATGATCCGCAATGGTTCGCTCGCTACGGCGGATTTATGATGCGACACAATTGCGGCGACAAGGACTGCGTAGAAGACCTCGAGATCGACGAGGCCATCGCGGAGCGAATTCAAAGAGACCTCGAGGCTCTCTCAAGTACTGCTTTGGCCGACCACTTCGTCACGTACTCCGAATCCAGCGAAAAAATACCGCCATTTCCGAGTGAAGCTGACCTTCGGGTAGCCAATGCAATCGGCCGTGCGTTGATTGAAAGAGCAGAGCAATCGCCTGAAGTGGTGCGCACCGCAGTATCCGCCTATGCCTTTGGCGTCCGTCGGAGCGACAAACGGTTTGTTCTGGCGGATCCAAAACACGCCCAATTCGGCAGAGCGCTGATTGACACGGTTCGTGGTTTGGGCCTCAAAACCGTGCGGTGGAGGATCGTGGGTTTTGAGACAGACGAGACTCCTACGCCGCTCCCCAAAACCGTTCCGATGGAATGGTGTATTCCACTTGGAATTCCGTCGAATACTCGTATAGCCTGGGTCTCCCCGAAGAACAAGAAGAACGCAGCCAGTGCGTCGCAGATCGCGGTTGAAATTATCGAGAAGCGCGGCCGGTCTCTGGAAGTGAGCAGCAACTTTCATTCAGTGATGCTGGTGGCGAAGGTTGTCCTATTTCCTGACTCGAGCAATGTGCCAGAAAATGCATCAAGTGGGGAGGAATGACGAGTAGGCAGGGATGCACGTTCTATGCGACTCCGGGTTACGTTCTGCCGACGTCTCACCGCCTCGAGGATCTCATAGCGCGGCAAAAGCTGTTCGACGACGGAGCCAAGCTCCGAGCCGCTGCGCGCTGACCGGCAGCGTCCCCAAATCCTCATCTCTTCCTGCTACTTCGTACCCGGCATGGAGGGTCGTGCTTCGGGGACAGCGCCCACACGTTACGCAGTTATGCTCCCACCTGTCGGCGAAAAGATGGCCGCACTCTTCGTAGGCGGGACGGTCGGAAGCATGCGATCTACGAGCCACCTTCCGGCTTCGCTCTCGATTAGCCGAGGAATGAGCCCTTCTATCGGTTGGTAAACAATGCCCGCAGGGCATTGCGCTTTGGATGCCTCCGGTCCAAACACATAGAGCACCCGGTCATCACTCGCGAGTGTCAGCAACCGCTCCGCTTTTTCCCGAACGAGATCAGGGGAAATGGTCGTTTGCGCCAGGAGCTCGCGGCCGTCTGGCATCCAGCCAGCATGGTCAATAGCCTGGTAAGATCGCCCGCCGCTCCACACGCATTTGCACATGCCAGTCACAAGAAGGAAGTTCGTGACCAGCCATTCCACATCAAGGTGATGGAGCAAACCCACGCTCCGGGGTGATTCTTCGCCGCGTGCAAGTGCTGCGAGCCTACCGCGAGCACGGTTACGGCAACTTTGAATTGTGCAACTCCTGGGTGCGAGATTGCCAAGGAACCCCCTAGAGGAATCGACCACCTGAACAGAGGTCAAGCGCAGGCACAACAGACCATTGAGATCCGTGAACGAAGTTCCGGCTTCCACCAGGCCCACGAGCCTGCGAGATGGCCTGTCCACGTTTGCCTTCCCGTACGCTGCGATCACAGCGGCGCCGTGTTGGCGCATCGTGTTAAACAGCATCACATCCGTTCTGGCTCTTCCGGTGTAGACGGCAGGATCCGCGCCTAGTCGGCCCCAATCCAGTGCAATCCACTGTCGTCGGTATAGCTCCTGGACCTCCGCCGCATGGTCCAGATTGTGAGTTATGGTAATTTCGACCAATTCCGAGGATTCCGCCATGACTTTCTCCCACACCACAACCGAGCATACCAACTGGTAAAGAAGCTAAGGGATTCGCGGTTCGAGTTGGCTCGCCCAAATGTCTCCAGTGTGCAATCGGGAGTTGCCCATGCTGAATGAATACGGTGAAGTCGATATCTACGGCGCGATCCTTCCCGTGCACGATTTCACAGGGATGACGAGCCCTGTTATCTGCACCCACTGCCACCAGGCGTACGACCTCGCCGCGGTGACGACTATCGCGCGTTACAGCGACGCGACGGTGTTTACCACTCCGTGTTCCAGCAGGACCTCACCAGCGCCTCGGGCATCAGTTGGACGTCAAGCGTCCCCCAACGTGGCCTCGGTCTCGGCCACAGGGGAGGTCACAGCGCTGACTCAGGGGACCACCACTCCCGACGATCAATCGATAGTCAGCTCCAGCGCCGTCATTGCCGTCAAGGGCGTGGCGGAACCGGTACTGTCGTTGCAGGTTCTGCCGGGGAACGCCCGCAGCGAATTCCTGCAGAACACCGTTCAGTTCATCGCCACCGCCACCTCATCCACGGTGCCTACGCTCGAGGACTACACCGGCACGGTGAAGTGGGCGTCCAGCAACGTGGAGGTGGCGACCATCTCCCAAACCAGTCTGGCCACAGTGCTCGAAAAGGGCACGACGGCCGTTACTGCCGAATGGACCAACCCCGACGGCACGGTGGCGGTTGGAGCGGCGACGCTGGATGTCACCCCGCAGGCTTCCT
>JAJZKY010000676.1 GCA_021803885.1 Planctomycetota bacterium | reverse complement strand
CTACATCAAGCTCGACGGCACCCAGAACCGCAACGCGCCTGACGTTAAGGCATGGTCGAATGCAATACGGCAAAGCGGACGGCCGATGGTCCTTGATGTCACACAGGGGGATTTCACGAGCGAGCTTGTCCCCACACTAAAGAAGTACGCAAATCAATGGGAATTTGCGCCGGACATCGAATGCTACGGCTGCGGAAAGCGAGGCAGCAGCTACCCGCTGACCAGTTGGGCACATATCAAGAACCGCTTCGACTATGTGGCCGAGTGGCAGCCATTTGCCGGTCCGGGAGGATTCAACGACTATGACTCCATCGAGGTCGGGAATGGCAGCAATAATGGGCTCACTCCAGTCGAGCGCGAGACTCAGATGAGCTTGTGGGCTTTGGGAGCGGCCCCCTTTATTCTTGGCGTCGATCTGACCCACCTCGACCCAGTGGATCTGCAGAAGTACCTTAAGAACACTGCCGTCCTCGCTGTCGACCAGGATTCGATCGCGGCCAAAAGGATTCTCAATACCGGCAGCCGTCAGGTGTTTGCCAAGATTGAACCCAATGGGGACGCGATCGTTGGCCTGTTCAACACTGGCGCGAAGACGGTGAACGTCTCCATACCGGTTTCTTCCGTGGGCCTCCACGAGAATCAGGCGGGCTATTCCTTAGAGAACCTGTGGACCGGCGAGAAGTCGAAAACAGGCGGCACCATCAGCGCAATGGTTCCATCGCATGGGGTGGTCCTGTACCGTGTTCGGAATTTAGCCTCGCGGTAAGGACGGATGGATTGAAGGGGGCAGCCGCGGCCAAGCGCTTGTGGAGCGCTTCAGCCGGGTAGCCCCCTCACGATCCATCTTCCGTGGGACCGAGACAGCGGCAAGCAGGCCGTTCTGGGTGCACCCCCATCAGCGCCGTTTCTCGGACAATCCATCGACCATCACGAATTGGTCTCCGGCGTGGCGCTTGCGGATTTGCGGGCCATCTCTGGAGCCAATCCCTTGAACACCACCCCGGCAAGCGAGCCACCCAATAATTCCGCGACCCAAAAGACCCAGATTTTGCTCCACGCCGATATGCCCATCATCGAAATGCCCAGAGCCACGGACGGATTGAATGCCGCCGGCGTCACCGCCCCAACCGCGAAGGCTCCGGCAAGCACCGTGAACCCGATCGCCAGCCCATAAAATGAGTTGCCGGCGTTGTCCTGCGAGGTGGCCGTATTCAGCACCACAAAGACCAGCGCAAAGGTAAACAGGAACTCCGCAATCAACTCTGGCAGCAGCGGAAAGCTTCCCGGGTGCGGTTGGCCGGCGGGCATCACGTAGCGAACCAAGACGGCCGCCAAAGCGGCTCCAATCATCTGGAAAAGCATGTAGGGCAGAACATCTTTGGTCTCGCACTTGCCACGGATCCACACACCCAGCGTGATGGCGGGATTGTAGTGAGCGCCGGAGATGTGACCTCCGGCATAGACCATCACCATCAGAACTGACCCGATCGCCAGCGGCGGAATCACGCCATTCCCGCCGGCAAGAACCGACATCCCGATGGTGAATACAAGGAAAAACGTTCCGATCATTTCCATCAGATACTTTTTCATAAGTTTCTCCCATGCGCTCTGGCAGAGGTCCAATCCAGATAAGCGGCAATTATATACTTGACGTATTCCAGTTTTGATTGTCAGTGAGAGTGGCAGTTATCCCGATCTCGCGGGCCGGCCTTCTCGCCCCCTTGCCAGGCTGTCAGCGACGGATAAGCGAGCGGAGCCTATCAGTTTTCCTGCGGAATCTTGAACTTTCAGGACGGCTATCCCCTTGAAGTGCAGGGAGGAAATCCACGCATCACAGGTCGATGCGGGAACTTGCAAATAGTTGGCATAAGAGGCGTTGTCCTCATGCCGTACTGGCGACACGCATCGGCGGTTGCGACAAAGCCCTAGGGATTTTCGGGGGACATGTTCTTCAGCAGCAGTATTCTGGGACCTGTACGTAAATTACGCAACGGGAGGGAAGAGAAATGAAGGAAGCAGGTGTATGGAATCGGCGTAATTTTCTGGCCACTCTTGGAGCTGCAACGGTCGGGGCCTTCCCCGGCAAGGTGCTGGCGCGGGCCCGGCAAGCCGCAGGCGCAGCGTCGACTTCCGGCAGTGTATACGATGAACTTGGCGTAAAGACCATTATCAACGCATGGGGAACCATCACCCTGATTGGCGGATCGCTCATACCGTCTGAAGCTGTTGCTGCCATGGACTCGGCATCCAAGCACTTCGTCAGCATTCCGGAACTGCTGGAAGTTACAGGGAACCGGATTACGGAAATGCTCAATGACCTGCCTCCCGATCACTCGGCCACTATCACCTCTGGGGCGGCCGGGGCGATTATGTGCGGAGTTGCGGGGGTTCTGACAGGTGAGGACCAGGGACGGATCCGCCAGCTTCCCGATCTGACGGGGATGAAAAGCGAGGTCATTTTTCAGCGGCGCCACTATGAGACTTACGGATACAGTCAGCAGATTCTCGCCAGTGGGACCAAGATTATCCTGGTCGACTATCCCGAGGAAGTTCACCGGGCGATCAATGAGAAGACGGCACTGCTCTACTTTGCGAACTATGCCAATCCCCAAGGCCACATCAAGGTGGATGAATGGGTAAAACTGGGTAAGCAATACAATATCCCTTGCTTTAACGACTGCGCTGCCGACACGCCCCCAGTAAGCCACCTGACTTACTACAACAAAATGGGATACGATCTGGTCGCTTTCAGTGGTGGGAAGGCGTTGCGGGGGCCGCAGTGTGCGGGACTTCTGCTCGGCCGAAAAGACCTGGTCCACGCGGCACGCCACAATGCAGCTCCCTTCGATCCCACGCTGGGACGCGGCATGAAGGTGGGCAAGGAAGAGATTGTAGGCATGTGGAAAGCGCTGGACGTTTTTCTCAACCAAGACCAGAGCCAACTGATGCAGGAGTGGTCGGCGAAGCTGGATTATGTCGCGAAGCAGCTCCGGAAACTTGACGGGGTGAGTACTGCTTACTACGTGCCGCCCATGGCCAATCACGTGCCGGCCATGCAGATCGCGTGGGATCCGCGCAAGTTCGCGCTCACGTCTCGTGAAGCTACTGATTACCTCAGGAGTGGCAATCCCGCCATCGCCATGTGGAGCGGAGGTCCTGGCGCCTCTGAGACCATGGAGGATGATTACTATGTGACCATGAGTTCGTTCATGCTTCAGCCGGGCGAGGAACGTATCGTGGCTTCGCGTCTGAAGCAGATGTTCCAAGCGCATCGTGCCTGAGAAGACCGGGAGCACAATCCGGCGCTGGGGTGACTGGATTGGGGGCTGTGCTCTTTACGCAACGGATTGTACAGCGCGCAGGAGACACGATGAATACACCACACAAGGCGTTCTTATAATCGACGACTACTCTTAACTCCCGTCGCCCCACGGGTTCGGTATGCACTGACGCTCTACAATCGCGTCTGAATCAAAAG
>JAJZKY010000675.1 GCA_021803885.1 Planctomycetota bacterium | reverse complement strand
ATGGGTGTAAGGCTCCTTTCAGCAGGTCGGCTTTAGCTGGTCAGGCCAAAGCCACCTTACACCCTCTCGCCTTTTACACAATCGAATTTACGGCACCTCGGATGCAAATTTGCTCGCCTATCGAGGACCGTTGCGACATGTATCCACCCAGATTCATCGCATTACCGCGTGCTGCGAACGACCCGAATCCTTGATGAGAGAATAGAATAAGTCTTTGCCACGACACCAAGGCAGTTTCTAATTGCGATCCAGGTTCCGCGACGGACTTGAATTGTCAGCGGGCCTTTGGTGCCTCAGCTTACGTTGGACGATGTACGGATTCCTCGGGACTCGACCAGGCCGCCTTTTCACCCACAACGAATACGACAAGCGAACTTTTATTTATGGAAGAATTTTCTCGACTGACTCGGCTGCCCGCCTATGTGTTCAACATCACGAATGATTTGAAAGCCGCCGCGCGGCAACGCGGTGAGGACATTATCGACTTCGGGATGGGGAATCCCGATGGCGCAACCCCCAAGCACATTGTGGACAAGATGATTGAGGCGGCACAGAAGACCGCCACTCATCGTTATTCGCTGTCAAAGGGTATTCCCCGGCTGCGCAAGGCCATCTGCAACTGGTACAAGCGACGCTACGATGTCGACCTTGACCCGCTCACCGAAGCCATCGTGACCATCGGCTCCAAAGAGGGCATTGCTCATCTATGCCTTGCCACCTTAGATCGCGGCGACTCCGTGCTTGTTCCCAATCCGAGCTACCCGATTCACATTTACGGGCCCATTATTGCGGGAGCGGATGTTCGTTATATTGAGATCACCAGCGCCGCCGCCTTCCTCGCGGACTTGCACCGGGTCCTTCCCTCCATGTCGCCGCGGCCGAAGATGCTGATTCTCAATTTTCCCTCCAACCCCACAACGCAGTGCGTTGACCTTGCCTTTTTTGAGCAGGTCGTGGCTTTGTGCAAAGAATATGACGTCTATGTCGTGCATGACCTGGCCTATGCCGACCTGGTATTCGATGGCTACCGTGCGCCTTCCATCCTGCAGGTTCCCGGAGCCAAGGACATTGCGGTCGAGTTCTTTACGCTTTCGAAAAGCTACAACATGCCGGGCTGGAGAGTCGGCTTCATGGTCGGCAATCCCAAGTTAGTTGCAGCTCTTGGCCGGATCAAGAGTTACTTCGATTACGGGACGTTCACGCCCATTCAGGTGGCATCCATCCAGGCGCTCGAAGGCCCGCAGGAGTGCGTGCAACAGATTTGCGATAACTATCGCAAGCGGCGCGATGTGCTGGTCCAGGGCCTGAACCAGGCCGGCTGGCGGGTCGAGATGCCGAAAGCAACCATGTTTGTGTGGGCACAGATTCCAGAAGCCTATCGAAAACTTGGGTCCTTCGAGTTCTCAAAACAACTGCTGGCCGAAGCCAAGGTTGCCGTTAGCCCCGGAATCGGCTTCGGCGAGCACGGAGATGACCATGTCCGCTTTTCTCTGATTGAAAACGAAGAAAGGACGCGCCAGGCTTTGCGGGGCATCAAACAGATGTTTCAGAAAGTTCAGGTATAGCAGGAATCCTCGATTCCCTTGCCGGAGTGAAGCTGCAAGAATTGCATCATTTATCAGGGCAAGAGTTTGAGCGACTGATTGCAGCCTTGCTCTCCCGAATGGGATTTCAAGCAGAAATGACAAAAACCTCTGGAGATGGCGGAATCGACATTATTGCCATGCTCGATAAGCCTATCTTCGGGGGGCGCTATTTGTTCCAGTGCAAACGATTCACACCCGATGACCTCGTCGGAGCGCCTACGGTGAGGGATTTCTATGGCGCAGTCAGGGCTGACAACGCCGTGAAAGGCATCTTCATCACTACGTCGGATTTCACAGTGCAGGCGCGAGAGTTTGGACAAAGGGTTGGATTGGAGTTGATTAACTCCGTACAGCTTCAAAAGCTGTTCCTCGAATACGGAATGCTTGAGTCGCAAAACTAGCTGACGCGTGCAGTCACTCGCCGTTTTACCGCTCGACCACGGCGCAGGCACTTCGATACACTAGCCCAGTCGCCTGAAAGCATATGAAAATCCTCGTTTGCATCAAGCAGGTCCCGCAGAAGGACGCCCCGCTCAAGCTGAATGAGGCGGGTACCTGGATCCGTGAGGACGTTCCCTATGAAGTGAACGAGCCGGACGCCTACGCCCTGGAAGAAGCCTTACAGCAGAAAGAGAAACACGGCGGCGAAGTGGTCGTCATCACGGTAGGGCCGCCCCGCTCACAGCAGGTGCTGCGCGAGGCCCTGGCCAAGGGGGCCGACCGCGCCATTCATCTTGCCGACGATTCCTTCGTCACCCTGGATGCCGTCAGCACCGCCCGCGCCATTGCGGTGGCCATTGAAGGCCAGTCCTTCGACATGATCTTTACCGGCCTGCAATCCGACGATTACGGCTTTGCCCAAACCGGTGTTTTGCTGGCGGAGCTTCTCGGCTGGCCCCACGCCACCATCATCATCGGCATCGAAAAAACGGAGTCTGGCCTGCGCCTAAAGCGTGAGCTGGAGGCGGGACAGTATCAATGGATGGATATGCCGCTGCCCTGCGTGCTCACCATCCAAAGCGGGATCAATAAATTGCGCTATGCCACCTTGATGGGCATCAAACAGGCCAGAAACAAACCGCTCCAGCAGTTGACGCGGACCCATCTGGAAGGCAAGCTGGGAACGAATTTGCAAACGATCGAACGGCTGTACGTACCGACGAAGCAAAAAACGACAGAAATGCTGCAGGGCTCGCCGACGGAGATTGCGAAAAAGTTGGTCGACATACTTCGCAACGAGCTTCGCGTGATTTAATAATGTTGCGTGGAATTGCGGACACGGGTAACTCGCCTTCCCGTCGTAAAGTAAAGAATTGCAAGGAGAACACAAATCGATGCCAAACATGTTATTGCCTCCGGAAGAGCGTAGCCTGACGCCTGACCAGGTGGTCGCACTCGACAAGCGCCGCTTTCGCGGCTTGATGCTGCAAGTTATGGGCGGAATCCTGGGGATCATGGCCACGTTGCTGACCGTGTGGGCTGGTCAGGATTTTACCTACGGCCCCGGCTGGATTCATCCCATGGGGTATTACATGATTATTGCCGGCACGCTTTCGATCACCTGCCTGACGGTCGGAACCGCGCTGCGCAAAGGCAGTCCAGAGTTTGACTAGAGGCCGGTTCACGGTTGCTGTAGTCCAAAATAGGGTGCGTCATTCTGAGCGTAGCGAAGAATCCAGGGGGCGAGGGTCGTGTGTATCAGGCGGTTTTGTCTGGATTCCTCACTTCGACATTTGGCGATGCGGATCCTGAACCCGATGCTATGTTGTGACTTCTAGCCCTATGCCTGAAACCATTCTGGTTCTCGCCGAGCAGCAGCAGTCGAAGCTGAACCGTGTTTCACTGGAAACCGTCGCTGCCGCGCAGGCCATCGCCAAAGAAACCGGCTGGCAG
>JAJZKY010000674.1 GCA_021803885.1 Planctomycetota bacterium | reverse complement strand
AGCGGATCGCTGTCCCTGCACGGAATCGCCGCCAAGATGAGTTGTTCTTGCCCGGATCGAGTGGATCCCATTTCGGTGACGAGCGGGTACTGGCCTGGAAGTGCCCGCCCGGTGCGTCTGGCCGTCTGGCTGTACCCTCCAACTCCAGTCCGCGCGGGCGGCCGCTCCCAGTGCTTTGCATGCTTGGTAGTCATGCGATGCGCTCGGGTGCACAAGCCGGGGTACCCTGTGCGGTCAGGGTCTCCAGGAGGACCTGCAGCCGTACCGATTCGTCCAGTCGGCCGTAAGTCGGCGGACACCGGGAGGTGATGGCCGCAAGAAAAGTATTCGCCTGGATGACATACGGATCCGTACACGCGGACTGCACCCGGATTGGATTCGTGCCCGCTGCATACCCGGCCCGGGCTCGCAAGAGCGTGATCCCGGTCGCCACTCCCGATTCGATCGAGGCCCGGATACCTCCCTCACTCCCTTCAATCTCGACCCATTGCGAAAATCCTGGGGTCAGGAAATCCGCTTCGATAATCACCAGGGGGCCGGCTTGGTAATCGAGACGGAGCACCCACAGATCGTCAGCATCCACATCCGTGATCCGGGCGGCAATTTCACGTTTGGGGCGGCAGCATTCGCGTACGAGCAGTGACGCATGATCGGGTTCCCCAAAAAACCAGAGGGCCAGGTCTAGCATGTGAACCAGCATTTCGTTCTCGACCCCGCCTCCATCCAACCTGCGGTGTTTCCAAGGCTGATGGGACCCGCGTCCGCCGATCCGGAACAGGGCCAAATGGGCCGGTCCGAGCAGTGAGCCTTCCACCAAGAGCCTGTGAATTTCGCCAAAGACCGGGACCGAGCGGTAAAGATAGCCGACCATGCCGATGGTCCCGCTTTCCCGGGCCTGCCTGGCCAGCGCCTCGGCATCTGCGGCGTTCTGAGCCAGTGGCTTCTCGACCAGGAAATGCTTGCCAGACTCCAGGGCCAAACGGGCCAGCGGCACATGTGTGATTGTGGGGGTCGCAATGACGACCGCATCAATCGCGGCTTCCCCAAACACACGCGCGACTTCGATGGTCTCAAGACCCTCTTGCTGACCCAGCGCCTCGGCACGATCTGGATCCTGGTCAGCAATCAGGAGCTCGATCGCAGGGTCTGCGCCGCGAAAACCACGAATGTGCCGAGGTGCCTGTTTCCCGGCACCCAGGATGGCAATCCTCATGGACGTGCTGGCTCGTCAGGAAGCAACCCCTTCCAGGAGCGTGCAAGGTTCCGCTCGCAGAGCTGTTCAGGAAGTGGAACAAATCGTGCTGGAACTCCACGAGCCAGCGTGCGCGGTGGCACATCCTTCGTCACCACCGCTCCGGCAGCAACAAAGGCATCCTCGCCGATCCGGACCCCTGGACAAACGACGACGCCACCCCCGAGCGTGACTCCTGTCTCGAGGACCGGTCCCTCGGGACGGTAGGCATCCCTCTTTTTCAGCGGATAGCGGTCATTGGTGAGGACAACTCCAGGGCCGATAAACACCCGTTCGCCAATCCTGACGTGCGTCGGGATATAACAGTTCGACTCGATCTTGACGAAACTTGCGATTTCGACCTCGCCGTCAATAACCGTTCCCGATCCCACCAGCACATGGTCACCAATACAGGTCTTTTCGCGGATCAGGACATGGTGACCGGTCTGGAAATGGTGGCCAATCCGGACATCGGCATAAAGGATCGTTCCCGCTCGAATGCGGGCGCAAGCACCGAGCTTGAGCGGTTCAACCACGGGTTGATAGCGGTATCCCATGATGCAACCGGGGTCGATCCTGGCATCCGGACCAATATCAGCCTGGGCATCCCCATCCTCCGTCACACGTTTGCTGGGCAAGACAGCGCTCTCAAAGGGTATCATCTCGATACAACGCGCGTCATTTTACCAGACATCGCGAGCGCCAATCCCGGACCGGATCGGTTCCCGCATGGCCAGCAACCCTACCCCCCGAGCTGCCGGGAAGACCAGCGCCAAGCATCCCGGCACATCATGGCAAGATCCTGACGGGCCTGCCAACGGATGAGCTGCCTCGCGCGGCCCGGATCTGCCCAGCACGCCACCGCATCACCCGCGCGCCGGGGACCCATCCGGATCGCAATCGGCCGTTGGATGGTTTCCGAAAACGTCCGTACCATCTCGAGGACCGAAGTCCCCTTGCCGGTTCCGAGATTGAGTACCATGGGATCACTGGAATCCTCCAAGTACCGCAGTGCGGCCAGGTGCCCCTCTGCGAGATCCATGACATGGAGATAGTCGCGGATACCCGTGCCATCGGGAGTCGGATAATCACCTCCATGAATGGTGAGATGCGGCCGGATTCCGGCCGCGACTTGGCAGAGGTAGGGCATGAGGTTGTTCGGGATGCCTTGAGGCATTTCACCGAGTGTCCCGCTCGGGTGGGCGCCCACCGGATTGAAGTAACGCAGGAGTGCAATGCGCCAGGCGGGATCCGCCTGTTTCTGATCGATGAGGATCCGCTCTACCATGAGCTTGGACCATCCGTAGGGGTTAGCGGGACCGAGGGCACTGTCCTCACGGAGTGGCATTTCCTGGCTAAGATCATAGACCGTGGCGGAGGAACTGAAGATGATCGTGTGGATGCCCGAGTGGGTCATGGCCCGGCAGAGGGACAGGGTACCCGAGACATTGTTGTCGTAGTAGCGGATGGGAGCGGTCGTGGATTCTCCGACCGCCTTGAGTCCTGCGAAATGGATGACGGCATCGATCGACTGCTGGTCGAACAGCTGGTTCAGTGAGAACAGATCACGCACATCGGCCTTATGGAAATCGACGGCCTTACCGCCCAGCGCTTCGATGGCAGGAAGGACATTCCGGGAGCTGTTTTGGAGATTGTCGACAATCGTGACCTCATAGCCGGCTTGAAGCAAAACCACGGCCGTGTGGGAACCGATAAATCCGGTTCCACCAGTCAGGAGTACGCGTTTAATGGGGAGAGAGCTCAATGGGGCGGTTCCGGAGTTGCATTCAGGTGTTTTGCAGGGATGCTGGCCAGGGAATCAATGATCTTCATGGCCGTATGCATTCCCTTCCCAGCCAAGCCACGCAGAGCTGACAACATGGCACTACGTTACCGTGTATGCCATGCTGGCATGTCCAGAACGGATGTGCAACGCGACTGATGTTGCACGGCTTGCCATCGGGATCTCGTCCTTCAACAAAAGACCTGTGTCGGGGTTCACCCGGGGCCTCCTGAAGTCCGTTGACGGCCGAGGGCGAGACCCGATGCGATGACGAACACGATCCAGTCGACAACGAGCGTGTGGATCCAAAGCGTCTCCGTCAGGCCAAAAATGCAGAATCCGAGAACAAAAAGGGCCATAAACACCCGGGCATCGAATGACCGGGAATCCGGTCTCTCCCTGAAGGCTAGGAGCAGGGCGGCATAAAAAAACAGCAGTGCGGAAAATCCGATAATCCCCTCGGTCGC
>JAJZKY010000023.1 GCA_021803885.1 Planctomycetota bacterium | reverse complement strand
TGCGAAGGTCCAGCTTTGCCTGCGCCAGCGCCGCCTGTGCCTGCTGCACCTGCGCCGCCGCCTGGTCGATCCGTGCTTTCTGTATCGCCAGTTGCTTCGGCCGCGTCTGCGCGTTTCTCAGGCTTGCTTCGGCCTGTGCTACTCGCGCGTGGGCTATATGCACGCCCTCTTCGCTGGCCTGCACATTTGCTTCCGCCTGCTGCAGCGCAGCCTGGTCAGCCGCCGCCGTCGCCACCGCCGCATCGTACTGCTGCTTTGAGATCACATCTTTCTCGACCAGCGGCGTGTAACGCCTTAAATCCAGCTTCGCCTTGGTGTAGTTGGCGCGCGCCACCAGCACCTGCGCTTTGGATGCCTGCAGTTGCCGCTCGGCCTGCGCCACCGAATCGTGGGCGCCCATCAAATCTGCGCTTGCGGAGTGCAGTGTGCTGCTCGTGTTCACGTTCACCACGGGCATATTCACTTCCACGGCTTCGAGGTTCGCCTTCGCGCTGGCCAGGTTCGCCTCGTCCTTCTCGACCGTCGTCTCGTAATCGCTCGGGTCGAGTTTCACCAGCACCTGTCCAGCCTTCACGAATTCGTTCTGCTCTACATTCACCGCAATCACATGCCCATTGATGCGCGCGCTGATCTGGATCAGGTTGCCGTTGACCTGCGCGTCATCGGTATCCTCGTAATAGGTCGAGTGCCACCACCACAAGCCCGCGCCGATCACCGCCACCACAATCGCAACAATCAGGATCAGCCGTCTCTTCTTCTTTTTCTCAGGCTGCAGATTTTCAGGCTGCTCTTCCTGCGGCCCCGCGGGCTGTCCGCCGCCCGGCCGATTCTGCTGTTCAGGATTTTGATCCGCCACTTACTTCCCTCCGAGATATGTCTTATAGTTGCGGCCGGCGATACCCATTGCCCGCGCCAGGGAAAGCTTCGCGACATTGTGCGCGTACAGGCTGCTCACATACTGCGCATCCGCCTGGGCCAGTGCCTGCTGCGCCTGCGATACCGCCAGGTTGTCAGATACTCCTGCCACATAGCGCTCCTGCGCTTCCTTCAATTCTTCCGCTGCCAGCGCCACGTTGCTTTTGGCCACCTGCACCTGCTTCGCAGATGACTCAATGTCCAGAATGCTGTCGTCAACATCCTGCGTGATCTGTCCGCGCAGGTCGCTCAGCTTTGCTTCTTCCTCATCGAGCTGCGCCTGCGCCTGCTTCGCATCGCCGCGCAACTTCGGCTCTTCGAAAATCGGCACGTCCAGCGAGCCCACCGCATTGCCTGTTCCATGCGAATTCGCGACGTTGATCCCGATATCGCCGTAATTGCCGCTGAACTTGATTACCGGAAGCCGCTCGTACGTCGCCGCCTTCCGCGCATGCTTCGCCGCTTCTACCTTCTGCTCCAGAGCCTTCAGGTCCTGCCGGCTCGCCAGTGCCTCGCTCACAGCCTGGGCCTGATCAATATGATCGAGCGGCGCAAATGGAGCTGTCTCGGTAGCAACATATTTCTGCTCCAGCGGTAGGCCAATCGCTCGTGCCAACGCAATCTTGTCTTTCTCAAAGGCATTCTGCGCCGCAATTAATGTCTGCTCTTGCGTCTGGTAGTCCACGCGCGCACGCAACACATCCAACTTTGGCGCAGTCCCTGCGCTGTGCTGGTCCATCGCCTGGTTCAGCGATACCCGCGCCGTCGCCAGCTCCGCCTTGTCGGCGGCAATCTGTGCTTTGTCGGCAATCACCCGCAGATATGCGTTCCCCACCGTCAGCACCACCATCTGCCGCGCGTCTTCCACTGACAACTTCGCAGCATCAAAATCATGCTTCGCCGCCAGGTAATTCTGTAACGACGACAAATCCAAAAGCGACCAGTTCAGGCTGCCCCGTATATCCGTGTACCCATACGGCCCAATAATCTTCGGGAACCCTGAAATCCGCAATCCCTCCGCCTCTAGGTTCGTCTCCTGCTCTGCTTCCTTGATATCGCCATTCACCGTCGGCAGCAGCGCCTGTAGTTGATCCAGTTCCGCTCCGCGCGCCGACTGCGTCGTCTGCGACGTCAGCAGCAATCCAAGGTTATGCTGCAACCCCATCTGGATCGCATCATCCAGCGACAGCCCAATCACCCCCGGCTTCACCTGCCGGACAGCCACGCTGCCTTCGTAGGTCGAGTTGTTGATCTGCGGCTGAATCACCTGGATCGGCGGCGGCGGCGTGGACACTCCACCCCCCGTCTGTTGCGCCCGCGCTTGCAGCGACGCAGTGACCGCAATCGCCAGCAGCGCACAGCCTAAGCCGGCGCTGGTCCTGTTTCCCTTGCCAGCTTTCAACACTGAAATATGTTTCCTCTTAGGTCGGAAAGAGAATTGATTGTCTAGAGGCTGTTATTCACTCTACGATGGGCGACCCTCACGTCGCCTACCCCAAACTGAATAACAGCCTCTATCAATAAAGTACGTCCTTTGGATGCGCATGCACCCTGAAAACAGTGCAAAACTTTTCACCGGCCCCGAAAGCAGCGCCGGGTAGTCCGCCTGGACTCCGCCACAAAGCCCCGCCAACATCCGCTTGCACCGCGTTATCCCTCGCTGGGTTCGTCCCCTCAAGCCGTTGCGGCTGAAGTGGAATGCGCCAGCTGGTTCGCTAGCGAACATAGCGCCGATCGGAACATCGCGCTCACATAATCCGCTGTCCAGCCGTCTGCCCCGCACACCTGCCGAAATTCCTCTGCAGCCGTCTGACTATTCCTGCCCAGTACGGCCCGCAACACAAACACCGCTCGCTGTGCCATCGGCAGCTCGTCCAGCCAGCTCCGCAGCTTCTGCCTTTGCCCGCCACTTAGCATCTCAGCCAGTTTTGCGCTCGAAATTCCCGCCGCTTCCAGATCGTCAGTTTCCACGCAGCCGCCAAGGGATACAGACGTCCCCTCCACCTCGAACGACTGCGGAGCCCGCTGCCGCATCCACTGCAATGCCCGCTCCGTCAGCTTCCGCCGAACTCTCTCCTCGGCGCCAGGCTCAGCCGCGCAGGGGTCCAGGTCCGATGCCGAAACGCTTTCCTCCACAAGTTGCAGCGCCTCTTGCGGGTCGCCCACCAGCAACGACGCCAACTGAAAGAGCTCCAGAGCCGTATGCTCGGCCCGCGCCACGCCGGCGCTTCCCTGCTCAAGGCAATCCTGGTTCGGCACGATTCACCCCCGGTTCTTCTACTTTCTGTATCCTCATCCGCGCATCCTGCCAAGTCAACCTGCCCCTCCTGGACGGTAGGCATACACTGGAATATGACTCGGAGCTCTTTTTCGTCACCCGCGCGAGAAAGAGCTTCCAACTGCAGCACGAGCGCACATCTCACTGGAACACCACCGGTTCATGCATGGGCAAAGCAAAGCAAACCACGACCAGCCTCTTTCTCGGGCGCGATGTCTCCTGGCTTAAGTTCAATCGCCGTGTACTCGAAGAGGCCGAAGACCCATCCAACCCCCTCTTCGAGCGCCTCAAATTCCTCGCCATCACCGCCACCAATCTCGACGAATTTGTTGAAATCCGTGTCGCCGGCATCCTGCAGCGCATTGAAGACGGCTACAACGAAATCGACCCCGACGGCCGTACTCTCGAGCAGACCCTCGACGCCCTCGTCGAGGAAATGCACGCCTACGTCAAGGAACAATACCGCTGCTGGAACGAGCAACTCCTGCCCGAGCTCGATCGCGCTGGCATTCGCGTCCTCAGCTGGGACCAGATGGACGACGACGCCCGCGAGGCCGCCAACACCTTTTACCAGCGCGAAGTTGACCCACTCCTTACACCCATCACCATCGACCCCGCCCATCCCTTCCCTCGCGTCCTCAACAAGGCCCTCTGCATCGCTCTGCTGCTTCACAGCAAACGTAAAGCCACCAGCGAACCCGTCCTCGGTGTCATCACCGTGCCTCGCGCCCTGCCTCGTCTTGTGCGCCTGCCCTCATCCGCCAATACCATCGATTACGTCTCCCTCCACGACCTCATCGAGCGCAACGCCTCCAGCATGTATCGCGGCTACCAGATCCTCTCCAAGGCCGCCTTCCGCGTCACACGCAACAGCAACCTCTACTTCCAGGAGGAAGAATCCCGCAATCTCCTCGAAACCGTGCGCGCCGAGTTGCACAATCGCCGCAAAGGCGATGCCGTCCGCCTAGAAATTGAGCACAGCGCCGACCACGAAATCATCGAACGCCTGCGTACCAACTTCGAGCTCTCCGAGTCGCAGGTCTACCGCACCGACGGGCCTGTCAACCTCTCCCGCCTCATGCAGATTTACTCCGACACGCCCCGGCCCGATCTGAAATTCCCAGCCTTCATACCCCGCGAGCTCCGCCTCCATCGCAAATCGACCGACATCTTCGACGAGCTCCGACACCGCGACATCCTCCTGCACCACCCCTACGACTCCTACGACGGCGTCGCCAGCCTCATCGAATCCGCCGCCCAGGACCCCAACGTCGTCTCCATCAAGCAGACTCTCTACCGCACCAGTCCGGATTCACCCATCTTCCGCGCTCTCACCGAAGCCGCCGCCACCAAGGAAGTCACCGTCGTCGTCGAACTCACCGCCCGCTTCGATGAAGCCTCCAACATCCGCTGGGCACGGGCCCTTGAGGATGCAGGCGTGCAGGTCTTTCACGGCATCGTCGGCCTCAAGACCCATTGCAAGCTGGCCCTCCTGGTCCGCCGCGACCCCGACGGCGAAATCCGCCGCTACGCCCACCTCGGCACCGGCAACTACAACCCCGACACCGCCCGCTTCTACACCGACCTCAGCCTGCTCACCGCCGGCCCCGAAATCACCGCCGGCGTCCACAACGTCTTCAACTACCTCACCGCCCATTCCGAGTCCGACGACTACGCGCCCCTGTTCGTCGCCCCGCTCACCCTCGCCGAGCGCTTCATGCAGCTCATCCATCGCGAGACCGAGCACGCCCGCGCCGGCCGCCCCGCCCGCATCATCGCCAAAATGAACTCTCTCCTCGAGCGCAGCGTCATCGAGGCTCTCTACGACGCCTCCCGTGCCGGAGTCCAGATCGACCTTATTGTCCGGGGCATCTGCTCGCTCCGTCCAGGCCTCAAAGGTGTCAGCGAAAACATCCGCGTCCGTTCCATCGTCGGCCGATTTCTGGAGCATAGCCGCATCTATTCCTTCGAAAATGGCAACAACCCGGAAGTCTATTGCGGCAGCGCCGACTGGATGCCCCGAAACCTCTTTGAGCGCTGCGAAACCATCTTCCCCGTCCGCGACCCTGCGCTCCGAGACCGCATCCGCGAAGAAATTCTCGCCTCCTGCCTCGCCGACACGATCAAATCCCGCCTCCTGCGCTCCGACGGCGAATACATCCGCATTGCCGAAGCCCCAACGGCACGCAGCGCGCCTGCCTTCAGCTCGCAGGATTTCCTCATGCGCATCGCCGAAGGCAAAGCCTCGGTCCGTGACATCCCGCCGGCCATCCTCTATCCACTCACAGACGCGCAACCTCCGGCTCCTCCAGCCGTTCTTACACCCGGCAACAAATCCCGTAAGAAAGCCGCCAGCTCTCCGCGCGGCAAGAAGCCTTCCCGAGCCAGCGGACTCCAGATCGCCGCAGCGGAAGACGATCACATCGAATCCGCCCTCTCATAGCGATGCGCGGGCATCACCGGCTGAAGATTCAACCCCTCGCAACCAGCCGGCAAAAAATTAACATTTCTCCCCTGCTTCGATTGTTACAATTCTGTAAATTCGCGGGCAGCCGTCCTTGCTGTCAGCCCTTCTAACGCCTTATGAATCTCTACGTTCTGAGACATGCCAGCGCCGGAACGCGGCGCGCTAACCCCACCATTGACGTCAAGCGGCCCCTCGACAAGGAGGGCAAGCAGCAATGCATCCTCGTCGGTACCTACCTCAACGGGCTCAAGGTCCAGTTCGACCGCATCGTCTCCAGCCCGCTCAAGCGCTCCCAGCAGACCGCCTCTTTTGTCGGAACCGAGGTCGGCTACGAATCCGAGATTGTCATCTCTGACGCACTCGCGCCCGGCGCCACCCTCCGCGACTTTTACAACCTCATCGACTCGCTCAACGGCGACGAAAACGTGCTGCTCGTCGGCCACAATCCCAACATCAGCACCTTCCTCGGCTCACTCTTTTCCACGGGAAAAACCAGCCTGCGCCTCCGCAAGGGCGCCCTCGCCCGCGTCGACTACACCCGCCGCCCCGGCACCCTCCTCTGGCTGGTCGAGCCACGCATCCTGCGCGGCATCTATGGCAAAGTCACCAGCAAATCCCGACGGAAGACCTCGCGAAAATAATCCGCCTCCTTGCGCAGTGACCACAACTCCAGCTCCGCCCCCGTCCGCCCCGGGTACAGTTCCAGAATTACTCGCTTCGGGTAAACATACGTCTTCACCTTCAGTACATCGCTCGCCCGATCCTGGTTCAGACTTACCGCCAACCGCAGCAGCACCACCGCCCGCTTCACCCATTCGTGCTCGCTTGGCGGAACATCCCGCATCGTCCGCCCCTCCGGCGCCGGACGGCTCTTGCCCAGATAGCGCGCAATCGCCGATATCACCACCCGCTGCTGCGGCGTAAACCCGTACAGTTCCGAACTCGCCACAATGTACTGCGCATGCCGGTGGTGCCCTTGGTAATTCAGAAACTTCCCCACATCACGCAGCACCGCCGCCGACTCCAGCCATAACAGATACTCCTCCGGTAACTCATGCACCGTCGCCAGATCATGAAACATCTGCTCGGCATGCTGCCTTACCGGCTCCATTTGCTTGGGATCCGTCCCATACCGCCGCGCCAGTTCCAGCACCCCGGCCCAGCGCTCGCGCTCAAATGCCTGGTGCGCGCTCGTCCGTATGTCTTCCTCGGCCAGCATCTGCGACAAAATGCCGTCCCGCATCCCAAACTGCGAATACCGGAATCCCGGCAACCGATAATGCTCCAGAAGCTCCGCATACACGTGCGCGCCCGCAATGATGATTTCCGACCGCCTCGTGCCAATCCCCGGAATCGCGCCCCGCGCGGCATTGTTCATCTTCGCCAACTTATCGGTCAGCCGTCGCACATCCCGCGCGCTCGCCGTATTCGGCTCCCGCTCCGCTGCAGCCTTCCCTTTGTTTTTGGTCGACTTCGCCATCGCGGCGCTCGCCTCGGCCAGTGCTGCCGCTGTGCCGCTGGTCGCAATCGCCAGCTTCACTTTCGTCGCGTCCACCCTTCTCGCCGCCCGCCGAAGTTCCCGTGCAATAAACTGCTTCATCCGCCCAATTTCTTCTTCCGTCGGCGGATCACTCCTGAGAAACTCCTGCGTCAGCCGTACCGCGCCCAGCGGCAGGCTCACCATCGCCTCAATCCGCTTGTGCTCTGAAAGGATCACCTCGCAGCTGCCACCGCCCAGGTCCATCAGCACGCACCGCCCACGCGTCCCCGGCTCCCAGTCCACCACTCCACGGTGAATCAGCCGCCCCTCTTCCAGCCCCGAGATCACTTCCACGTCCCAGCCTGTCTCATCCTTCACCCATGCGCGGAACGCCCTCGAATTCCGCGAATCCCGCAACGCAGAAGTCGCCACCGCCCGCGCCCGGTCCACGCTGTGCAGTTGCACAGCCTTATGGAAGCGTTTCAGCGTGCGAATCGTGTTGGCCATCGCCTCCGGCGAAATCAGCCCCGTCTCAAACACACTCGCGCCCAGCCGCGTCACTTCGCGGTCTTCAAACACCGTGCGCAGCTCGTGCTGCACCACTCTGGCAATCTTCAAACGGCAGGAGTTCGATCCGATATCAATGGACGCAAAGGTTCGCAATCTATTCTCACCCCGGGAAACACAACTCTAACGAAGCACCATACACGATGCACGCTCACTCTGCCCTCACGCGGTCTTGGCCAGCCCAGCTCCGGCTTCATCCGCTCCTCGTCCCACCCTCTGTTTCGCGAAGTCTTCCCACTCGCCCAGCAGTTCCTCGCGCACGCGTTCAGTCGTCTTCATCGCGGAACGGAACTGCCGGTCCCGTCTTGATTCCATCCGCTCCACCAGCTCGTTCCTCTCACCGCCCGCCGCTTCCTGTGCCTCGGTCGCCAGCACCAGCCAGTCGTGCCACATCCCGATCGCATCCTGCACGCGCTTCAGCCGTTGCGCCGTCCGTTTGCTCCAATCATCGTCCCCGCCTTCGGCAATATAGCGGGCATGCTTCGCGCCTTTCCGGAAATCGTGCAGTGTTCCCGTATCCAGCACAGGAATCTCCCTGCAAAGCCCTGCAAAGCTCTCCAGGGCCAACTCCGCCGCCCCGGCATTCGCCGGCGGATCACCCGCCTCCGCCGCTGCCTGTAGCACCGCACCCACTCGCTGATCGAGTCTTCCCTGCCACCGGCAGGCCCTCTGCCTGAATTTTTCCGCTCGTCTGCCGCGCCGCCGTTCCAGTTCAGCGTCCAGATCCTCCGCCTGCTTCAGAACGGAGCCAGCGGAACCATCTCCGGCGCGGCTGGCCCGAGGGTCCGAGTCCAACTCCGGCGTCAATTTCCTCAGGAGCCCGCGATGCACATCCAGGTCTCGCACTTTGCCCGCCCGGCGTCTCACTTTTTTCAAGAGTTTGCGCAGTTTCACGGCACTTTTGCGCATGGCTTCGCTCTCGCTGGTTTCTCGTTCCAGCGCGTCCAGTGCCGCATCCAGTCGCCGCGAGCCTGTTCTTACGTGATGGATCGCCCCCACGTCCGGCGTCTCCCCGCAACGGCCCAGCGTACAACCCAGACGCGACGCCACGGCGGCAAATCTTTCAGCCCGCATCGCCATGTCCTCGCTCTACTTTATTTTTAACGCCGTTCTCGCTGCTATCCTCGAAAATGTGAATAACTTGCGCCCTGCTGTGACCGCTACTGCCGATCCGGATACAAGCAAGCCGCCCGTGCTCTATCAATCGCGCGTCAAAGCCTGGACCATCCTCATCCTGGTCTTCCTCGCCGTCCATTTCGCGGCGCTCTTCGGACCGCCACAAATGGATGATGTCGACTCCGGCCACGCGGAAGCCGCCGCCCACATGGCCGTCACAGGCAACTGGATTACGCCCTACATTGACGGCGTCCGCTACCTCGAAAAGCCCCCCATGTACTACTGGCTGGCGGCCATCGACTATCACATCTTCGGCTTCCACGTTTTCTCCACCCACCTGCCCATTACCCTCTCCGTGCTCGGCCTCGCGATCATCGGCTGGTTCTGGGGCCGTCGTGCCTACGGCGATCGAGGAGGCTTCTACGCCGCCCTCGCCATGCTCACCGCCATCGGAGTCTTTCTTTTCACCCGCCTTTTCATTCCCGACGCTATCCTCACATTCTTCCTCATCCTCGGCCTCTACATGTTCTTCACCGGCCTTGAGGATCGAAAACCCTCCCGGCTCTACATCGCCTACGGAGCCATCGCCCTCGCGCTGCTCTCCAAGGGTCTCGTCGCCATCGTCTTCTTCTGGGGCGCGCTGATTCCTTATCTGCTCATCACCGGCGAGTGGCGCCGCTGGCGCGAAATGCGCCTCTTCACCGGCACCCTCGTTTTCCTGGCCATCGCCGCCCCCTGGCACATCCTCTGCGGCCTCGCCAATCCCGATCAGGGCCACCCCATCGGCAACATTCCCACCTGGGGTAATGTCCACGGATTCTTTTACTTCTACTTCATCAACGAGCACTTCCTGCGCTTCCTTGGCACCCGCTACCCACGCGATTACAGCAAGGAGCCTTCCTGGGTGTATTGGCTCTGCCAGTTCGTCTGGATCTTTCCCTGGAGCCTTTACGTCCCCATCTTCATTCGCCGCGCATGGCGCAACCGCAGGCTCTTCCTCCGCGACCTCCGCGAAAGCAGTACGGATACGATCGCGTTTCTCGATCCTCACACTAGCGCCTTTGAGGCCTCCAGCGCCGCGGCCCGCCTGCGCTTCCGTGCCCGCACCAGCCTACTGCTCGCTTGCTACGCCGGTTTCATCCTCATCTTCTTCGGCCTCTCGGGAACAAACGACCAGTACTACACCTGGCCGGCCTACCTCGCCCTGCTATTGATCATCTCCGGCTCGCTCGCTGCCGCCGAAGAAAGCCCCGACGCAGAGAATCCTGACTCTGCCACCTCGCGCTGGCTGCGAGGCATCCATCTCGCCTTTACCATCGTCGGCCTGATCGTTGCTGGTCTCCTTGCCTGGGGGCTCTGGTCCTCCCGAAACTTGCCCTACATCCCGGACATCGGCACGCTCCTTGCCCATCGGGGCGTCGGCGACTACGCCATGGCCATGTCCCATTTCTTTGACATCACCACCCGTGCATTCGCCGCGCTGCGTCTCCCCGCCGGCCTGGCCTGCGTCACATTCCTCGTCGGCCCCCTCATTGCTTGGGTACTCCGCCGCCGCGGTCACCACTTCGAATCCACCATCTCGCTCGGATTCACCGTCGCTCTCTTCCTCATCGCCGCGCACATCGCTTTCGCCCGATTCTCGCCGCTGCTTTCCTCCAAGCCCTTCGCCGAAACCATCAATCGCCTTACCCACGGCGATAACAACAGCTACACGCTGCTCTGCTATGGCGACCAGAGCGAGTGTTCCTCCGTCATCTTCTATACCCACCACTTCGTGCCACCCTATGCGAAATTCGTGCACGGCAAGTACTGGTACTTCGAACCCGACCCCAAGAACAACGGCGGCTCCAAAGACCTCTTCGGCTCATCCATGATCTGGGGCTCCGACTACCCCGACACGCCCAACGTCTTCCTCGACGACACCAACCTCGTCGCCATGTGGGGACACGGCAAGCGCAAATTCCTCTTCGTCCCCCCTGAGTACTACAACCACATCCAGAAACTCCTCGGCGGGCGCCTCTACGAGATCCAGGATCTCTCCAACAAAACCCTCTACACCGACCGGCCGCTCACCCCGCAACAGCAGATGGAGCTGCGTCAGCAGTAACCCCCTCCGCACCAAAACAATGAGGCACGGCTGCCATCGCAACCGTGCCCTTTTTCTTTGCTTGCCCCTTATCGCTTGCCGGAAATACAAACCGGTTCTACCATCGGCAGCGCCTCCGCATTCGGAAAATATCGCCGCTGGAAATACATCGCCACATTCACCAGTCCGATCATTACAGGAACCTCCACCAGCGGCCCAATCACCGCGGCAAACGCCGCACCAGAGTTAATGCCGAACACCGACACCGCCACCGCAATCGCCAGCTCAAAGTTGTTCGAAGCCGCCGTAAACGAAAGCGTTGTCGTCTTCGAATAATCCGCGCCCAGCTTCCGCCCCATGTAGAACGACACCAGGAACATCACCACGAAATACACCAGCAGCGGAATCGCAATCCGCACCACGTCCAGCGGCAGCCGCACTATGTAACCGCCCTTCAGCGAAAACATCACCACAATCGTGAACAGAAGCGCCAGCAGCGTCAGCGGGCTCACCCTTGGCACAAACTTCCTGTCATACCAGCCGCGCCCTTTTAGCCGCACCAGCGCCGTGCGGGTCAAAAAGCCTGCCAGGAACGGAATCCCGAGATAAATAAACACGCTCTCGGCTATCTCGCCCATCGAAACATGCACCACCGCGCCCTTGAGCCCCAGCTTTGCCGGCAGCACCGTGATAAACACCCACGCATACACTGAGTAGAAAAAAACCTGAAACAGCGAATTGAACGCCACCAGCCCCGCCGCGTAATCCGTATCGCCCTTCGCCAGCTCGTTCCACACGATCACCATCGCAATGCACCGCGCCAGACCGATCATGATCAGACCCGCCATGTACTCCGGATATCCGCGCAGAAACACGATCGCCAGCACAAACATCAGCACCGGGCCAATCACCCAGTTCTGCACCAGCGACAGCGCCAGCACCTTCTTGTTCCGGAAAACCTCGTGTAGCTCCTCGTAGCGCACCCGCGTAAACGGCGGATACATCATCACGATCAACCCCACTGCAATCGGAATCGACGTCGTTCCCACGCTGAACCGGTTCAGAAACGGCACCACGCCCGGCAGCAGCCATCCTAGGCCAACCCCCACCACCATCGCGCCAAAAATCCAACCCGTCAGGTAGCGGTCCAGAAACGACAACTTATTCGTAACTTTCATGCGCACAATCCTCTGGAACGGAGAACATGATTTCTCATCAAACAAATGCCTCTCTATGATCGGCCAATCTCATGCAGTTTCTGCTCCAGCTCCATGCGCTCCAGTTCCTCCAGGGGCAGGGCCAGCAGCAGCCGAATCCTGCTCTCCAGCACCATAAACGCATCGCTGAAAGCCCGTGCAATATCCTCCGGTGTTCCCTCCACCGCTGCCGGATCATCCACGCCCCAATGCGCCGTCGCCGGATGCCCCGGCCACACCGGGCACACTTCCTTCGCCGCGTTGCCGCACACCGTAAAAATAAAATCCATGTGCGGCGCATCCGGCCCCGCAAACTCATCCCACGACTTGCTGCGCAAACCCTCCGTCGACATTCCCACGCTCTCCAGTTGCTTCAGCGCCTCCGGCCGCACCTTGCCTGACGGATGACTCCCCGCGCTATAAGCCTTGAACCGCCCCTTACCCAGGTGATTCAAAATCCCCTCCGACATGACCGATCGCGCAGAATTTCCCGTACACAAAAACAGCACATTCCACACCTTGCTCACTTACCTTCTCCGTTTTTCGAATTCGCACATCCACATCCCGAGCCACAGCAACCCTCCGCAGGCCGTGTCGCACGAATGAACGAGCTCACAAACTTCCCTTCCACCTGCGGCGCAATGGCATCCACGTCCACACCCGCTTCTTCTAAAAACTGCCGCGCATCTTCCAGGTCATACACGCGAGTCGGCTCCATATCAATCGCCGTAAATCCAGCCGCCGCCAGCTTCGCTCGATACTCCTGTTCTTCCAGCGCACCGGCCACGCAGCCCACCCACATCATCATGCTGTTGCGCACAGCGGCTGGAACCTCGCCGCGCACCACTACGTCGGAAACCGCAAACCGTCCGCCCGGCTTCAGCACGCGAAACGCCTCTCGCAGCACCTTGTCCTTGTCCGCCGAAAGGTTGATCACGCAATTCGAAATCACCACGTCCACCGTCTCGTCCGGCAGCGGAACGCTCTCGATCTCACCCTTCAGAAACTCCACGTTCTCCAGGCCCGCCTGCCGCTGATTCTCCCTCGCCAGCGCCAGCATCTCGTCCGTCATGTCCAGCCCGTACGCCTTGCCCGTCGGCCCAACCCTCCGTGCAGACAGCAGCACGTCAATCCCGCCACCCGAACCCAGGTCCAGCACCACCTCGCCGGCCTTCAGCTCAATCAGCGCCGTCGGATTCCCGCATCCCAGCGATGCCAGCATCGCCTTCTCCGGAACCGCAGCGGCCTCCACGTCGTTGTACAGATTCGCCGTAATCGGATCGCAGTAGCGCATCCCCTTGTCGCAGCACACCCCCTTGCCGCCGCCATCGGCTACCGCCTTCGCCGCGCTGCCGTACCTGTTCCGCACTACTTCCTTGATGCCCGTCGCAGAGTCCATTCCGTGCGCCCTCATATACGCTAGTGCGAATATATCTCCGCTCAACACATCTGTCAAAACGCATATGTTTGAAGTAGAATAACGTTATGGCCCGCGCCACCTTTGACATGCCGCGCATGTTCGCCGCGCTCAGCGACCGCACCCGCCTGCGCCTGCTCAACCTCATGCGCGATCGCGAAGTCTGCGTCTGCTATTTCGTCGATATCCTCGGCCAGAGCCAGCCCAAGATTTCCCGCCACCTCGCCTACCTGCGCCGCGCCGGCATCGTCAGCGCACGCCGCGAGGGCAAGTGGATGCACTACCGGATCGCCCGCCCCGCTGACTCCGCCGCGGCTGCGGTCCTCGATGCCACCTTCCAATCTTTCGATTCCGACAAGGAAATGTGCGCCGACCGCACGAAACTCAGCAAAGCCTGCTGCGCCCCCGTCACCATCGGCGCACCACTCCCCACCCAGCTATCCCCATACAAAGCCTGAAAGCCGCCTCTACACCTTCGGCACTGGCAGCACTAGAAACTGCTCCAGTTTTCCGTCCGGCTCCGTATAGGTCGTAATCATCAGCGTGTTCTTCCCATTCGGAAACATCGCCCGGAAAACCCGGAATGTCATCCCGCCCCGCAAACCTTGTTGCAGCATCTGAATGCTCGCCGGCTTGCCCAGCGGCCCCAGGCTGTTCTTATAGTCCTCGATCGCCTGATGGCTGAAGTATGCATTGCACCAGTCCGTGAACTTCGCACGGTCAATCTTCCCATGCTGCAGCCCGGTGAAAATCTCCATTGCCTGTGCCTCGGCCTGCTTCGCTTCCTCAGCCGTCGACTTCCCAACCGGCATCCCCAGCACCAGCGGCGTCAGCGCCCGTCCAATCGCGCCCGCGGCCGGAGAAGCCATCTCATTCGTCAGCACCACAATCGCCGCCTTGTCCTGCGGGAAGACAATGTTCTCGGAAACAAACCCGGAAACCTCGCCGCTGTGCTCCAGGTACGCATGCCCATCCCGCGTCCCCACAAACAGGCCCAGCGCGTAATGCGAGTTCTGCCCGTCTTTCAAGAGCACTGGCGTAAACATCTCGTCATACGACTGCTGCGACATCAGCGACCGGTCCATCAAACTAATGTCCCACTGCGCCAGGTCATAAGCGGGCATCGCCAGCTCCGCCGCCCCCAGCATCCAGCCCGGACCCTCCGGCGTCGCCGGCCGCAGCGGCCCCAGCGCATACCTCTGGTATCCCGCAGCATCCGTCTTGAGCAGTTCGTGCAGATCCGAATTCATCACGTCCTTCATATCCAGCGGCCTGAAAATCCTCTCCCGCAAAAACTGCATCAGCGGCATCCCGCTCACCTTCTGCACAATCAGCCCGGCAATCACATAATTCGTGTTCGAATACTGCCACTTCGTCCCGGGAGCAAAATCCAGCGGCCGCTTCCCCCATACATCCAGAATGTGCTGGGGCGTCGTCGGCTTCTCCATCGGAGGCATCACGTAGTCTTCCGGCCAGTAATCCTGGTAGCCGGACGTATGCGACAACAGCATCTTGATCGTCACATTCTTCGCGTCCGTCAGGCCCGGGAAGTACTTGGATACCGGATCATTGATCGACAGCTTCCCTTCATGCTGCAGCATCAACATCGCCGCCGCCGTGAACTGCTTTGAAATCGACCCAATCGAATACCGCATCCACGGCTCGGCAGGACTCGGCGGCTGCAGCCGCGCCAGACCATATCCGTGCGTGTAAACAATCTGTCCGTGCTCCACCACGGCAACAGACGCGCTCGGCGTTCCTGTCTCTTTCAGAATCTTCTCGGCCGCCGCATCCATCTGCTCGGCCTGCACCGGAGCAATCCGGTCCACCACGTCATGCCCGGCCTTCACACCGCTCTGTGCCCATAACGCAACCGGCGCCGCCAGGCAGATCCCCGCCACTGCCGCCACAAATCTACGCATTGCTTGACCCCCCTCTCAGACCAGTCAGTATACCCATTCCGGAGACCGCTCAGGACCGGCAGATTTCCCGCGCCCTGCCGCGCAAAAAGCCGCACCTTTCCACTCCCACACGACATCTACAATAAATTC